>JBDGYO010000069.1:0-11917 GCA_039584015.1 Gemmatimonadota bacterium
AAACACGTTTTCAGCTAGTTTACTCATAGCTAATATAGCTTCAGGGCTTGGCATATTATCTATATTTTTTCTTTTAGCAGTATTAGAATGAACAGCTTCGCCGAGTGTAATATGTTCGCTTATAATAAATTTAGGTATATTCATGATTAATAATTTATTTCTTTAAATTTACCGTTAAGTGCTTCAAATGTAGTTTTCATATCTCTTGGTAATAAATCAATACCCATGGCCCACATTTCAAGTACAGCTAATACAAGTTCAAAGTTGCCTTGGTGAAATGTAGATCCAAATATTGAATTTATACGGTGATCAAATGAAGCAACTACATCATACCTGAATTTTTCAAACATTGAAACTACATAAATAATGCTTGGCTCTGGTATACCTTTGTTTTTCCAATGCTCCGCCAGTTCTTTACAGTACTGCACATGCCATTGAAGTTGTAACGATATTACAAGACGCTTTAGTTTATCTGGTGACATGTTTTGTAAATCGTTTTGAGTAATCATATTTATCACACCGTTTTTAATAATTCTTGTTTTGTATTTAGCAAAATCACTACACATTTTAGTTTTTGTAGAATCAAATTTACCGTCTGTATAAAACTTAGAATTGTTAACTTCGACAACTGCTCTTTCTAAAGTTGAAAATATATCATGATCTAAAAGATCAGTAATAACTTCACGCTCTTCTTTTTTACTTGGCGTAATTAATTTAGTTATTGCGTTTCTATAAAAAAACAAAACAGCAACAATTAAGATTAATAAAGAAGCAATATATTGATTTGTTATAGCTTCTGCCAACGTGTTGAGCAATTCCATTATTTCTTACGTTTAACGTTTTTAACTCTTTTTGGTTTACCAGCTGGTTGCCCTAAGCTTTTCTTTTCTTTAATTTTCTTTCTCTTTTCAGCAGCAGACATTTCACTTGCTGTTTTAGGCGTTTTGCTTGAAATCCTTTTTGAAGGTCTACAGTAAGGCGTACCTCTTTTTTCACCGGCAGTTCTACCGCATGGTTTACCAGTGCGGACATCAATCCACTTTTCTTTAAACCAACGTCTTAAGTCTGCGCCTTTTTTTGTTTTACGTACTGCCATTATTTTAATAATTTAGCTTGTTTGTATGCTTTCATTAAAGATTTTTTAGGTAATTCATTTATGTGATAAACATATACACTAGATTTTGTATGTGTTTTACCAGACATTAATTTACCTTTAGCATCTTTATGTGTAGCACCTTTATATATGGTGCCGTCTTTTTTAAAATGTGGTACACCTTTCATATCATTTCTTTTTAGATTTATTACCCCAGTTAGCAGCACCAACTTTTCTACACTTAGCTAAAGCCCCACTAGCGTATGCCGATGGAAATACTCTATATCTTGATTTTACTTTGTGATAACACGCATCTTTTTTTGCCATAATATTAGTAGTTAAGTTTTATATTTAAATCTAAATTTATTTTTGGTTTAGTTGCATCTTTTAATCTTATTTTAAATGGATTATAAGGCTTTTTAAGTGGCAATCTTTTTTCATCTTTTTCAATATCTAATTCATAATTTTGCCAACCACCAGCAGCAGCCATTCTTTTCCACATTGCTAGATTATCATCCATAAGGTTTTCATATTGCTCTTTAAAAATAAAAAACCTGTCAACACCTACATTGGTACCAGCTGCAAATACTTTTGCACCAGCTTGCCAAGCAGGATTATTTAATGACCACCCTTCTTCTTGTATTGCATCCATTTCATACTTAAATATTTTACCAGCCTGTGTTAACTTAGTAATTTTAGAATCTAAAGGTGGCGAAATACTTAGTACTTCTAAAGCTGCTTTATCGTATTCTGGTCTTGTTTTTTGATGCTCTTGGTATATTTTAATTCCAACATTTTTAAGCATTGCCGCAGTAGCTCCAGCAACACCTAAACCACGTAAGAAAGAATCAGAAGTACTATTTACAACTTTTACATACTTTTCCATTTTATCTTCTTCGTCCATATTTGGATCAAAAAACATACCAAATAAAGCTGATTGTAAAGTAGAGAATATAATATTCTGAGCAGCGCCATAATACAATATCTTAGATACATTTGTTTTAACATCGCCACGACCATTTCTAAGGTCCATAATAGCTTTTTTCATTAATCTATTATATTGTATTGGTGTATTAGCAAAAGACAAAATAAGACGTCCTAAATGCCCTCTTTGCTCTTGACTAATTTTATCTGTTCTTGAAGACTGCTGACTTTGTTCTGATGTTTCCATAAAGTCTACAAACGCTTCTTTTTTAGCTTCAGCTTCAGATAAACCATTCTTTTTATAAGTTTCTATTCTGTTTAAATAAAAACTAGAACCACCTAATGCAATTGCAAAGGAATCAGCATACCTTGTAGGAGTAAAACCTTTTCTAATCATTAAGTTAAAAAATGCTTCAACTTTATTCCTGTCTTTAAAAACATCGTTAAGTTCAGCTTCACTTACATTAATTTTTAAACCATCACGTCTATTAACTAAGTATTCAGAATTAAATAATTCCATAAACGTTTTTGAAAACTTTGGTATGTTTGCAAATTGTTTAGCAGCAGCAGCCGGGTTGTTATCTGTCCAGTTTAAGTAGTTCAATGTTGACAATGTTTGTAGTACTGCGGATTTAGTATTTAAGAACATTACTGCACCAACAGATCCATTAACAAAATCTAAATACTTATCAAACTGTTTGTTTTTACTAGGTAGTCTATTTTTACCTCTTTCCATTGCAGCTAAAGATTCTTTTAAAGCGTCAACATATCCTTTACCAAAAGTTGCTTCAAGTTTATTATACATTTCTGGCGTGAATATTTCATTTTTATTTTGAATCCACTCAGCTAAATGGTATTTTCTTCTTGTAGTTAATAAACTATTTCTAAAGTCATTTGATATATTACCGCCAGCCCAATACTTAGTGGGCTCAGGGTATTTGCTGCTTTTACCTAGCAACATTAAGTTTTCAGCATATTCAACTAAATCTTTGTCTGCTTTAACGTAGTTTGTTAATTTACGTATATCTTTTTTGTTAAGACCAGGAACTTCCATACCTTGTCTACCCCATATATAAACTCTAACAGCATGTTCTGCAGTAAAAGCTTCGTCAACTGTATTTTTTAGTTTCTTAGTTGTGCCTGGGTTTAACTTTTTTGTTTGGTCTTTTAATGCTAGCATGTCTCTAGCTAGCGTAGCTCTTTCTTTTGAAATATTGTATTCACCTCTTTCAAAAGGTCTTACTAAAGCCCCTTTAATAAATTCTACATCAGCATCACCTTTTTTGCCTTTGCCAAGTAAAGGGTACATTAATCCCATAAAGTCTTCATTGGAATAAGGAATAAACCAGGTACCTTTTTTCTTTCTACCTAACATTTCAGCTCTAGCTTTACTTATATTTTTGCTTGGAGCAATACCTAGTTTTGATGCAACTAATTTATTAAATTCTTTGTTTAAATCTTTAGCAGCAAATGCTTGTTGTACATCAGACTTAACATCTAAAACGCTTAAAGCATCTTTAACAGCCTTAACATTTTGAACTGCATCATCAGCAAAGTAAAAATCATTATAACCCTCAGCGGCTTTATTTACAATCCAGTCTGCTTTAGCTTGTGCTGAAGAGTTTCCTAAACCTGTAATATTTTCTAAAGGAATATCTAAACCAGATTCTTTTAAAAACTTTTGTATTGCTATTGCACTTTCAGGCGGTCTAGCTGTTAATACAAACACATCTTTAGTTGTAAACTTTTCACCACGTTGTTTAGCTAACTCAAACAAAGGTCCTTTTGATCCTTGCATTACTTTTTTGAATTCAGAAAAATCATAAACAGCGCCTTGAGCTAATAGTTCATCACCTCTTTTAGCAAACTCTTCTGCATTAAGTTTTCCTTTTCTACCATCAGGCATTGTATATAATACATTAGATTTACTTCTAGCAAGTGTATCATCAAAATCAAAAACACTAATACCTTTATTTTTCTTGTTTCTAATTCTTGCTAAATCATGAGCAACATCTACATTTGACATTCGAGCTATAGATTCTAAATCGCTCATAGGGTCTTTGCTTAAATCTTTTGAAGACAAGTCCATAGACTTTTCGTACAATGATTTTGCTTCTTTAGCTATAGTGAACTGCTTTTTTACAAAAGGCTTACCATATATTGCATTTAAATTTTCTTCTACAGTTCTAAACTGAGTATTATTTTTTGTAGGAGCATATAAGTCTATAGTATTTCTAGCTAACTCAGGATCAGCAAAAAATCTATTTAAAGCTACTTTTGTAGTACTACCCCAAACTTTATCTAATAACTTAGCGCTAGAAGGTTTAATGGCAGCGGTATAATATAATCCTCTTACGGCATCGAAAGATTCTTTGCTAAAAGTACCATTTATTATATCCATATAATTAGCTGTAGATACTTCTAAAGATGAAACTATATGTTCTAAATAAGATTTCTTAACACCAACTTGAATATATCTTAATGGTGCAAAAATCCTATCTGATTCTAATATATTAGTAGTACCTGTTTTTAATAAATACAAGTTTTCTTTAGCTACTTCTTTTTTGTTTTCAGGTACGCTTTCATACCATTTTTTTAACATAAGCTGCATAAAGAAATCTACATCTTGAGTAAGCTTACCTAACTTTTCGTAAGTTTTAACACCTTTGCCCTCTCCATATATTCTATCAAGCTCTGCTACAATTTCTTTTCCGGCTTTAACAGGATTTTTAGATTTACCAGCTATTTCAAAAACTTTTCCACCAGCAAAGTTATATTTATTTATTTGAGTACTTGTAGTTGCTTCAAACGCTTCTAAATTACCTTTAATAGCATTCCAAGCTTCAGCTACTTCAACATCATAAGTTTCGCTTTTAGGATCAATAAGATTTTCAAATTGTGTATCTCTTCCAGCTTCTTCGTAAAAATCTCTTAATTGTTTTTGAAAACCAGGTCCACCTTTTCTGCCCATATCACCAGCGCCTCTACCTTTATTTCCGTATAATAAATACTTTTCTAAAAATGTATTTAATAGCTTTCCAGAAGGCGAAGTTAATACTTGTTTAAATTCATTAGGCATAAGCGCTACAAAAGGCTTTGCAAAGTTTTTTAAATAATTTTCTTGAGCTGCTGTTTTTTCTTCACCTTTTAAACTTGCAAACTTTTTAAATATAGCGTCGTCCATTTTAGCGTCTATAAGAACTTCATCAAAAGCTTTGAGGACAATATTATCAACAGCTAAGTTAGCAGCTAATTGAATTCTCAAATTATCAAATTCAGGGTCAAGTTCTTTTGCTAATAAATCTTCAGACTTACCGTCTGCTAACTCTTGTAATAGTTTATCTTCTTTACCTTGTATTTCAAGTTCTTTTCTAACAACTCTATTTGTTGTTGATCTATCAACTTCATTTATTATTGCTTCAAGTAAAGTATCTTTGTTTCTGTCTTTACTGCCTATAGCTCCTACTTTTTCTAAAAAGTCATTTCTATTAAAAGGTACTTTTTCTTGTACTGCTAAACCAGCAGCAGTTCCTTCAAGCATAGTAGCTCTTTCCCCTTTTTCATAAAAATTATTAAGTATAGATTTAGCTATTTTAGTAGCAGACTTTAAACCTTCAGCTTGTTTTTTAGCACCAAGCGGAAAGTACTTGTATATTAAACTAGCATTGTTATCTTTACGTAGCCATTCTCTAATGTTTGCAAAAGTTTTTGCTTTATTAATTTTGCCATTAGGTTTAACAACAAGATTACCACCAGACATAGCGTCCATAATAGCTTCTGGATTAGTTCCTTTTACAGCAGGATAACCAAAGTCTGTAATGTTTTCTTCAGTCATTAAATCAAGAACACCTTGGTTATAATCACTTCGTTTAACAGGATCTGGAATAAGTGCATCAACAGCTTCAATTAATCTTGTATTAGCTTTAGCAGTAGATTCCATAGCGGAACCGCCAGCATACCCAGCAACATCATCGGCAGACAATTCACGTATTTCGTCAATGCTAGTTGTTTTAAATAGCTCGCCACCTTTATTTGCTTCGGTATACTTTGCGTATATTGCATTTGTTCTAAGCGGTAAGTTTCTACTAATATAACCAGCAAGATCAACAGGGTTTGGTTTGTTTAAATCAAATGAAATTTCACCAGCATTAACTCTTTCTATAATGTTTTTCATTTTAACACCCTTTTCAGCAATGCTAACGGACTTTCCATTTTCAATAACAGCCAAGTAAGGCTTATACGTATTAATCAAGTCTATGGCGTTTATTTGAACTTCTGCAACAGCTTCTTCTCTACTAATACCATACTGTGTATTGATACGACCAGCTTCTTTATTAACCATTGGTTCAAATGATATTATTAACTCGCCAAAAGCTTTATCTTTTGAGTCAGCAAGCATTTTTTCAGCAACAACTGGGTTAGTAGCTCTAATTTCCATTGCTCTTTTTGCTAATGGTGTATCAGCTGCTTTTATACCTCTATATACTTCTAATAAGTCTCTTGCTTTTTCTAAATCAGTACCTAAGTCTTTTGCTTTAAAATCTTTTGCTTCTGCGTTAGATTCAACTGGTACTTCATATTCAGAAGATAAACCTAATTGCTCAAGTCTTTTTAAGTCTGCGGCAGTTAAAGTATTTTTGTTTAGCTTTATGCTTAAATTAGCCCAGAACTTAACTAAGTCTTTTTTAGATGCAATTGATGGGTCGAATCCTACATTTTCTTTATTAAAGTTTTTTGTCCAATTAGCTATTCTTTGAAAAAATGTAGTTTCACCTTCAGAAACAACACTAAAGTTGTTATAGAATTCTTTATTACCTAATCTTTGAGCAACAAAAGAAATAAACTCTTTTTCAAGTATTGAAGGATCTTTTTCAATCTCTTCTTTATATTGTTCTTTAATATTTGCAATTAATTCAGGAAACTCTGATTCTAACTTGTTGTAAAAGTTTTTTAAGAATAAAGGATTGTTTTTACTTATTCTTTCTGTTATTGCATGCGTCATTTCATGCGATACAAGATTTGGATCAGCAGCTTCTTTCTTAGCAGCAATAGCTTTTATATTTAGCTCAATATTACCATCTGCTGTGTATTTAGCTTGCTCACCTGGCTGAAATCTAGTAGCATCAGTGGAATAAATAATTTGAGCAGCATCGTTACCAGATACTTTTCTTAATGT
Source organism: Gemmatimonadota bacterium (assembly GCA_039584015.1). Lineage (GTDB taxonomy): Bacteria > Gemmatimonadota > Gemmatimonadetes > Gemmatimonadales > GWC2-71-9 > WVYX01. Next base: position 7,194 of record JBDGYO010000069.1, read on the forward strand.
CTCTACGTTTTCTTTTTGATATTTTTTATACCACTTTGTAACTCTTTCTATATCACCGCTTCTTAAATCTTGTAAGTCTCTTAAGTTTGTTTGTATAAACCTGGTTGTATTCCATACATTCCAGTTTTTAATTAAATTATCTTCAAGAGGTTTTAAATCTTCTGCTTTATCTCCTAATTCTTCTCTTTCTTTTATTTCAGCAGAAATTGATGTTATGTTGTCTTGGGCGTCTTTGTTTAGTTTATCAATAGCTTTGGTTGACATCCATTCGTATTGAGCTTCACCTTTATAGTATCTGCTCATTGCTTTTGCAGTTAAACCTTTTATATTAAGTAAACTACCAAACATTATATTACCAAGGTAATCGCGAGATATTTGATCAAAATCAGAATACGTTTCATCTAAATATCTTTCAAAAGTTTTGCCGCCAGCCATTGAAGAAATACCACCTTCTGTAAATTTAGCTAATTCAGAAGATGTTGCAAATATTACACCTTCTTTTGGTACACCCATTAAAGTGTTTAATCTATTTGCCCCAAAGTTAAGCGGAAAGTATTTTTTTGATAACATGCCCATACCAGCAAACGCAATACCACCACCCATGTGATAGTTTTCATCAAATACAGTTTTCATTTTAACTTCTTCTTTTGCTAAAACGTAAGCTGTTTTTGCGGTATTTTTAAACTTATCATTATAAACAAGTTTTGAGCCTTTTAATGCGGCTGTTATTTTTGGCATTTTACTAACCAGTTTGACTACAGCACCTTCGCCCGCGGTTGCCGCTATATCAAATAATGCAAACTCAACTAAGTCTTCAGACATTCCAGCAACACCTTGTAAAGCCCCTACCACTAAACTTGGTTTCAATGTTTTAACATATTCTTCAGATATACCTAATTCTTGTAAATCATTAGGTATCGTTTCAGCTAATTGTTGCTTTACTTGAATAGTAGTTGTAATTGGCTTATCTAAATCTTCTGTTTTAACAAAAGACTTTTTAAAGTTATCTACGACTTCTTTAGCAACATCCATAGTAAAGTTTAAAGAATCATCACCTAAAGTAGCAGGATCAAAACCCATATACATAGATTCTAATGCAGTTGCATCAGATATTATTTCTTTTCTTTGCCTAGCATAAGTGTCTACAAGCTGAAATAACTCTTCTTCGTTAGATACAAATTCGCCTTCAGGTATTATGCCTTCGTTTTCAAATCTTTGTTTAGCTGAAGTAAGGTCTTGAATTACTTCAAATAAATTTTTATCTCCTAAAAAAAGTTTATTTCTATATTTAGCTAATTCTTTTAAAGGAACGCTATAAACTCCTAACTCTTCTTCTTTATATTTGTTAAAAGCAAATGGCACGTATTCTTGATTAATACGCACATTAATTTTTTCGCTTCCTAATATATCACTTTTACCCCAATTTACTAAATTACGTTTATACTCATTAGTAATAAAATCTTGATCGCTACCAGCATATTTTGAAGCAGATATGCCAGCATCGGAAGTACTCACCGCATCTTGGTCAGTATCAATAAGTAAATTACCATCTAAGTCATATAACATTTTAGCTTCTTCACCTACTTTACTTGTTGCTTTTGTGTATAAAGCTGCTAAATAAGTTGAACCAGCTGTTGCTGGGTTTACTTTAAATAAATCAAAAAATGATGGAATTTTTACTTCGTTTTCTACAAGATTTTTTTGTCTTTTTTGCAGCTCTGCAAGCTTTTGCTTACTTTCAGGATCAGTTTTAGTTTTTAATTCTGCTATTTCATTTACTAGTTTATAATAATCTCTATCTAAAAAGTTTCTAGTGCTTTGTAATTCTTTTTCTTTATTTGCTAATAACTGATCATCTGTTAATTTAACTGCATTGGCTTGTCTTGCTAAAAGCTCTGTGTTTAACTCTTGTTTATCTATATCAGCTAACGTTTTAGTTTGTGTTATAAATAAATCTTCTAACTTAAATTCATTGACATACTGAGAATTTTTATACTCTTCAGAATTTTTAAAATCTTTTAAAACGCTATCAAATGTTACATTACCATAATTTTCTTGACTTAAAGCTGTTGCAGATCCGCCATACATTTCTGGCAAAAAGTAATCATAATTAATTATATCACCTGAATCTTTTGCTTTTTCAAGGTATTCAGTAATGTTTTGTTTTAAATCGTCTTCTTCTTGTTTTCTTGATTCATTAGCGCTTTTTGTAAGCATTTCACTATTAACAAATGAATTCATTTCTTCAATGTCATTAGTGTATGATGCCCCTGGGCCAAACGCTGTAGCCGAAACAGTATAGTCTTGTGTAAGAAAATCTTTTGTATTACCTGTAGGTGAAGTTATTTCTACAGTTTGTCCTCTAAGCCCTTGTTTTGTTTTAACTGTAAAACCAGTTCCTGCTAATTGTTTTTCTAAATCAACAGCAGCAATTGCTGGGGCTTTTTGAGTTTCTATAGGTTTGTATTCTACAGCAGGCTCAACCGGTTTGTCTAAATCAGCGAATAAGTCGTCTAGAAGTTTTTTAGCCGATTGTGAGTCCGATAAACCATCGTCCGAAGGTAAAGCCGTATCTTTTATTTGAGGTGCAGCAGTTGCAGTTGACTCCGCAACCACACCTCTCATTGCAGAGTCTTTTTTCTTTGCTTGTTCTTCTTTTTTCTTTTTTTCTTCTTCTTTCTTTTTGTCGTTATCACCGCCAAAAATGTTATCTAAGAATAAATTTGCGTCTATACCACCTGCGGCGTTTATTTGCTCTGTAGTTATTCTGCCATCATCTAGTCTTGTAAGTATTTCCACTAAAACTTTATCAGTTTTACCACTAATATTAGCAAATTCATCTATAAGCTGGTATCTACCTACAAATGTTTTCATCATTTGTTTTTCTGCTGATGATAATTTTCTTGGAACGCCTTTATCTAATTTGTAAATAGCTTCATCACCAACTTTATCTTTGTAATCATTTAATATCATTTCTTGAGCATCTATTTCATTTTCAGCGCCTTTTTCATCAATGTAATATTGCACTATTGGTGTTGCTTTTTTAGGGTCTGTTGAAGTTGTTGGATTACCAGCAGCATCTACATTTTGACTAAGTATAGTTTGATTTAATGCTGACGCAGGAATATATTGCATTCCTTTAGGGGTAGAATTTGCTGCTTCCAAAAAGTTATCAATTATATCTTGCTCTTGGTTTTCGACTTCGGCTGCACCGCCAAAAGTTTGTATTTCTTTTGCTGTAGGTAAAGTTACTAAATTTGTAACAGCCATAACGCCTGTAGTATCAATTTCTGTTTCTGTAGTAGTTTCTGGTTTTACAGTATAAGTATTAAAAGTCATGGTTTCAGCTAAACCTCTGCCTAAACCGTTTCTATAATGATCTTTATAAGCTTTTTTGAATGCTTCTATTTCTTCAGGTGTAGTATTACCATCAAATAACATAACATCTCCTTCTTTACCTGTGGTGGCATTTTTAAAAACTTTGTTACCATCTTTGTCTTTTGTTACTGTCATTAATACAGAGTTGTAAATATCTTCTAACTGCTCTGGTGTAGAGTTTGCTACAACTTCTGCTGCTCTGTTATCTAAAGCTGTTTCAGATGCTAACGTATTAGTTAATTTTTTAGTATCTAATACAAATATTTCTTTTACAGTATTACCACTTCTTATTGTTTTAAAATTACCGTAGTCTCCATAAAACTCTCTTGCTGCATCATATCCATCATTTGCAATTTTTGTTTGAATTGCGCCTGGTGTAAATAATTCTTTGTATTTTACTTGTTGTTGTTTAATGACTTCAGAGTCTTCAAAGTTTTTATCAGCATTGGGTACTTTTCTTCCGTAGTAGCTTGCTGCTTCAGATAAACCTGTAAAACTAGCTTGTGTACCATCTTCAGCTATAAAACCTAATTCACGTTTTCCATTTGAATCAGTAATATAACCCATTTCGTATTTATTGAAGAAGAAAACTTTTCAAACAAATCCATTGCGGTTGAGTTTACTAAAGCAGAAGTACCGCCTTGATCACCTAAAGCGCCTTGAGTAACTTGATTACCAGCTTCGTTAAATTGCTTATAAGTGTTTAACAATGTAGGTACTCCTATTCTAATAGTATTCTCCTTTGGCTATATATGAATTTCTTTTTTGTGATAGTTTAAACTGTTCGTCTTTTAGCCCATCGATGAAGTCACGCATTTTAGTAGGGTCAAAGTTAGCATCAATTGCAGCATTTGCAATAACAGCATCTTGTTTTGCTTGTGCTTCTCTTTCTTTTTCATTTAACTCAAAGCTTCTAAATAGCGTTTCTTTTGCTTTCTTTCTTCTTTCCTGTAAAGCTTTTATTAAATTAGTGCCAACTTGAGAAAGCGATTGTGCTAACATTATATCTCCTGTAGGGTCGTATATTTGAAATTGTCCTGGATTTTCGTATGCTCCCATGTTTATTTTATTGATCTAAAAAATTTTCTACTACCTGTACCTCCCGCGGCTTTATATTGTTTATACGTACCGCCTATTCCAGTATTATCGCCGCTGCCGGCATTTAATTTCCCGACGAAATACCTGCGCTTAAAGCGCTACTTATACCACCAAAAGCACTTGACCATGCAGCGCCCTCAGCTGAAGCAGCTTGCGCTTGAACTTGTTGTTGTTGACCTAATTGACTTGCAACTCTATTTAAATCTTGATCTACACGTTTTTCTTTAGCACCAAATTCAAATTGATCA
>JBDGYO010000436.1:0-2504 GCA_039584015.1 Gemmatimonadota bacterium
GACCAGCCAGCGTCGCGTCAACCGGAACTCGAGGCTCGCACCCACGTCGAACGTCTGCTGTCGGGGGCAGATGCGCGGGCTCGCCGTGAGAAACGCGGTGGTACCGAGCACCGTAAACTGCTTCCCGGCCGAGAGCTCGGCACCCGCCAGTCCCTGTCGCCCGGTCTCGGGACGGATCTGAAAGTAATCGAGCGGCGCTCCCAGGTCGGTGATGAGCGAATACTCCAATTGGCTGGAGACCACGCCGAACAACGTCTGCGATCCGAGCCGCCAGCCGAACCCGCGCTCCTGGGCGGCCACCTGGAAGCTCGGCGCGCCAAACAGCAGGTAGGAGATGAGCTCGGTCTCCGACACCGCCGGCTGGATGTCGCTCGTCAGCCTGAGCTGCGGCTGGTACAGCCGGCCGGTGATGTGCACGACGACCGTCACCTCCTCACCCTGCGTGGTGCGCACCACGTGCTCGGCCTCGACGTCGAGGTCGGCGTCGAGGTCGGGTGTCCCCAGATATCGCACCTCGCCCCGCGTCACGTTGAACTCGCGCACACTGCCGAGCGGTAGCTGCAAGCGGTAAGTCCCGCGCGACGCCCCCAGAGTACCGTCCAGCTGGTAGCGGTCCCGCACCTTGCTCACGAAGACCGAACCGTCCAGCGGGATGTTCGCCTCACTCGACCGCAGCCGGAAGTCGGAGCCCATCTCGACCTCCAGGGAGTCGACGCGCAGGCTGTCGATGAAACGGCTCTCGAATGGTGCGCCCAGCCCGTGGCGGCTGAGGAGCAAGGCCAGCGTGTCGGCGAACGATCCCAGCTCCGGATCCTGCGCGTATGCCTCGAGGTTCACGACGTCCTTGCGCACCAGGTCCTCGAAGTAGAGGACGCCGCCTGTCGCCGTCCCGTTCCCCCGGAGTACGGCATTGTAGAACGGTCCACGCAGGGTGAGCTCCGAGGTCGCCGAGAGGCTGAGAAAGTCACGTGCATTGATCGCCTCGAACCCGCTCGAGCTGATGTCCACGTTGAGGATCGGGCGGCTCAACTCCTCGAGCCGCACGAATCCCCGCATCACCGCCGAGCCGCCACCACTCACGAGCGAGAGGTGCTGGATTGTGATGGTGTCTCCCGAGAGCGTGAGCGAGCCGTTCAGCGCCTGGTGCCGCACGCCGAGCGCGGGGAAGGTGGCCGCCCCGTCGTGCAGCGCCACCCGGCCGGTGAGCTCGGGTTGCTCCCAGGTCCCCGTGATTCCGAAGTCCGCGTCGAGTGTGCCACCCAGGTCGCGCGCCACCGGCGTCGTCCGTTCGAGCAACGCGAGATCCACGCTGTCGGCCAGCGCCCGGATCATGATGGGGCCGGGTATCCGGCGGCTCTCCGCGCCACGCAGCGCGAGATCGACCGGCAGCGACAGCTCGATGTGCAGGATCCGCTCTGCGAGGCGCGTCAGCTCCAGCTCGCCCGTGAGGCGTTGGTTACGATACCCCACGATCGCGTTGGTGAACGGCGCGTTGAATTCACCGTACACCGCGTTGCGGAGGTTGGCGGAGAGATCGATGGCCGGGGCGTCCACCGAGCCACTCATGACGAACGTCCCGCTCAGCTCGCCGCCGACCTGCTGGTAGTCTCCCTGGAACACGAGCCACGCGTCGGCGAGCGGCAGCCCCACGATCGAGCCGGTGAGCGTGCCGGCGCCGCTCAGTGCCAGACGCCCTTCGACCGCCACCTCTCCCGCCCCGCGCGCATGTCGCATGGTGAGATCGACGAACTCGATCCCCGTGCTGTCCACCGTGACGACCGCCGCGGTATCCACGAACCACGGACCGCTGAGCAGCAACACGCCGAGCGAGTCCACGGCCACCGTGTACGACGCGGAATCGACGAACAGCTGTCCCCCACCCAACCACGCACCATCCAGGCCGAAGGCGCCGCGACCCTGCCAGTGCAGCGAGTCGGGCCGACCGTTGAGCCGCGTCTGCACGTCGAAGAAGGCGAAGTCGCCGAGTTCCAGTGAGTCGGCGCGTCCGTCGAACACCAGGACGCGGGACGCCGACGTCCAGTTGGCCCGCCCAGACAGGCGCGACACATAGAAGGGTCCACGCCGCAAGTCGCCCGTCTCCAGGTTCCCGACCAGCCGATAGGTCTCGACATTCCCCGAGAGCTCTCCCGCCAGTCGAGCCGTGCCATCCGGCAGACGCGAAGAGTCGGCGGTGACGAGCGGACCCAGCCACGATGCCACTGCGGGCTCCAGCGCACCGATGGAGTCGGCCGACGCCACGAACCGCAACGTGCCGATGTGCGGCGCATCGACGCCGAAGCTCCCCTCCGCTTCGACCTCGAGGTTGCTGGCCCACACTCGCAGCGTATCGACGCGCGCGAGCGTGTCGGCGACACTGATCTGCGCCTCGGCGCCGTCGATGCTCACTCCCTGGATGACGGAGCTGTCGAGTGACACCCGGGCACGGAGCCCGAACCCGCCCTCGTCGAGCCGCTCCTCGCCGCTTCCTTCGAGCCGTCCGAACA
>JBDGYO010000070.1:0-9857 GCA_039584015.1 Gemmatimonadota bacterium
CCCGGCGCTTCGATGTCCAGCTCTACGGTGATTGGACCGGTCAGGACGTCTCGAGCTCCGACTACTTCGACGCGAGCGCGCTGACATACAACTCGTTCCGCGCAGGCGCAGTCGTGACCGGACCGGTCATCCCCGATACAGCGAATTTCGCCCTCGGAGCAGAAGCCTGGTCTCTCCAGACCACCGTGCCTCGGGCGTGGACACCCAATCCGCTCGACTCCGCGCTACTCCAAGTGGCGGCAGACTCGTTCGGCGTGGACCTGTCGCCCTACGTTGAGCCGCGCGTCACCAAGACCGAGCTGCTGAGTACCTTCGGTCAATTCGAGTGGCGGCCAGCGGAGAGACACCGGGTGGCGCTCCGCGGCAACGTCGCCGGGTTCAAGACCGAGGATCCGATCCTCGGGTCCGGCCACCTGGCGAGTCTGGGAGCCGAGAGCGAGGGGTTGGACGGATCGGCAGCGCTCGAACTTCACACGCAATTCACCCCGTGGTTGGCAATGGACCTGCGCAGCGGGCTCACGAGCAGTCGGCGGGAGTACACACCCGGCCTGCTGACGGGTACGTCCCTCGTGGACGGACCGGCGGGGTTTGGGAACGACGCGGCGCTGCCCGGGAGCATCGGGCTGCTCGACTTCCGGGCCAACCTGGCGTTCGAGTTCCTGCTGGGGTCGCACAGATTGAAGGTGGGAGGCGCTGGGTGGGTGGACTCGCACGATCACACCTACGACTTCCGCCGAAGTGGGGAGTACCTCTTCGCCGGCGTTCCCGAGTTTGGGAGGGGTGAGGGCGTTTACATCCAATCCACGGGGATCCTGCCTTCGGCGCGATTCCATACGGGGCAGGCCGGGGCGTTCTTGCAGGATGTTTGGACGGTCGTTCCCGGTCTGGACTTCACTGCGGGACTGCGTGCGGACTGGGAGTGGCTCCCCGACGGCGAGGTACCGCTGAACAGCGAATGGCTTGCCCGGACGGGGATTGCGAACGATGTGTTCGACGCCACGATCTTCAAGCTCAGTCCCCGCCTTGGCGTGGCATGGGACGTCGGCAATTGGCATCGCTGGCAGGTGCAGGCGGACTTTGGCGTGTACCACGGGTCGGTAGACCCGGCCGTCATGGCGGAAGTCATCACGCGAAGCGTCGGTATCGGCATGCGCCGGGGTGTGGGTACTCTTGGCGGTTGGCCCAGCGCTCCCACCGATGCAGCGGCCCCTATCGTGGGAGCGCAGCTCTCGCTGCTGGGTCCGGACTTTCGGCCTCCACGCACGACGCGAGCCTCTTTCGGTATCTCGGTGGACGCCGGCTCTGGCACGGTCGTGCACGCGTCCGGGACATACCGCCATACCGACTACCTTGCCCGCCGGTTCGACGTCAATCTGCAGTTCGCTCCCACCGGCCAGGATCAGTATGGACGGCCGATCTACGGTAATCTCCTGCAGCAAGGCTCGATGCTGACTGTGGAGCCGCGGTCCAACCGCCGGTTCTCCGAGTTCGACGTCGTATCGGGGCTCAACGCGGACGGATTCTCCACCTACTGGGACCTGACGGCGCGGGTGGAACGCCACGTTGGCCGGTTCGTGACGTTGACCGCGAGTTACACATACTCGCGCACTGAGGACAACTGGCTGTCGGGCTTGGGCGGTGGAACCGAGGCGCAGCTGAACCCGCTGCCCTTCGGGATAGGTGGTGCTGACTGGACGGAGGGGCGATCCGACTTCGACGTCCCACATCGGATCTTGCTGGGTGGGGACGTGGTTCTCGGTCCGGTGAGGTTGGCGGCATACTACCGCTATCAATCGGGTCGAGCCTTCACACCAGGGTTCCGTTATGGCGTGGACGCCAACGGCGACGGCTCGTTCCGCAACGATCCGGCGTTCGTGGACGACCAGCTGCCTGGGTTGCCGGAGTTGTTCTCCGAGTGGGACTGCCTCCGTGGGCAGGTCGGGAGGTTTGCGGAGCGGAACGCATGTCGAGGACCGGGTGTGCACACGCTGGATCTTCGGCTGTCGCTGGCCCTATGGCGTACCGAGCTCGTCGTGGACGGTTTGAATCTGCTCGAGCCGGAGCTGGCCGATCTCGATCGCGCACTCTACCTGGTCGATCGGAATGGTTCGATCACCACCGATCCCTCCACCGGCGATGTGACAGTTCCGCTAGTCGTGAATCCGGCGTTTGGCCGGCCGGTCGCCCAGCATAGTCCGGGACGGACGGTACGCATCGGGCTGAGGATCAACTATGACTGACGAGCGCATGAGATCACGCGCACCATGGCTCTCACTGGCAGCAGTCATTGGGCTGTGCGCGTTGACGGCGTGTCAGAATGCCGGTGAGGCCCGAGTGTTGGGCGTGGTGGCGAACGGCGTGGTGGGTGGCTTCGTCTACGTGGATGTAAACGGGAGTCGCAGCTTCGAGGCCGAGTCCGATACGCCCCTCAGCAACGTGATCGTGCGGCTATTGGTGCGGGGCACACGCGTGGCCATCGCGACCGGCGCGTCCAATCAGGTCGGTGAGTTCACGATGGAGGGCGTACCGGTCGGTAACTACGTCGTTGCAGTCGATTCGGCCACCGTGGGTGACAGCGTGGAGGTGGTCAGCATCGACGGGTTGGAGGTGACCATGGCCCCTGACGACACGGTCGCGGTGCGGATCGCGGTCGGATTCCCGCTCGTGACCGCGCGCGAAGCACGTACCCTGACCGTTGGCCAGGGAGTGTTCGTCGAGGGGGTCGCCCTGCACGATCGAGGGCTCTTCGGTGACTCGACGCTCCACGTTGCCGACACGAGCGGTGCCATTCGCGCCGCCCGGGTGAGTGCCGTCGGGGTCACCGCTGGTGACAGTGTTCGCGTACGGGCGACGATCGGCGCGCGGAGCGGCCAGCCCACGCTGGACGCCGCTCTGCCGCTGGTGCTGGCGATCACGACCGTGCCCGCGCCGCCCACGGTAACGAGTGCCGCGGCCGCGACTGCCGTCGGCGGCGGCCTGGACGCCGCGTTGGTGAGGGTGCTCAGTGCAGGCGTGACCGACACGGCGACGTCCGCCGGGGACTTCACGGCCACGGCGGACGACGGCTCCGGCCCGATCGTCATCGTATTCGACCGCGCGATCGCATTCAACCTGGCACCGTATGTGCCGGGGGCGGTGTTGGACGTGGTCGGGCTCTTGGTTCCTACGGGCGGTGGTAGTTGGGTGCTCAAGCCCCGCTCGGACGCGGACCTCGTGGCCCGTTAGGGCCGCGGGTCGTATCGGCGGCTCAGGGCGCCTGTCTGGTCAGACGGGTGTTTCGGCGGGTGCTGGCTCGTGTCTCTCCGGCGTGACTTGGTCTGCACCGCGTACTCGGTAATCTCCCCACGACAACCCGAGACGTGCGGCCAAGGCAAAGCCGATCGTGGTGACGCTCACGTAGATGAGGAGATGTACGGTCAGCGCATATGCCACGATCGCGTCGGACGGGATGCGGTAGGCGTCCAGCGCCAGGCGGATGGCCGCTTCATAAGGTCCGAAGTACCCCGGCGTTGACGGTAGCGCGATCCCAAGTGCGGCCACACTTTGGACCAGCAGCCCACCGAGAAAGCCGGGGCTGGTGATTCCGTAGGCCAGGAGCACCGCCCAGTAGGTGAGACCCGTGAGCCCCCAGATCGCGAAGGACTGCAGGACGGCCACTGCCCCCCGGGCCGGCTGACGCAACGCCTCCAGCCCGTCGAGCACCGAGCGCACTATGGCCACGACACGCTTCTCGATCGTGCGGAGTCCCACCAGACGGACCGTGCGCCCGACGAGATAGGCGATGTGTTGAGGCCACCGAGCAGCGGCGAGGAACGCGAGCACCACGGTGGCGAGCGCGACTCCCATCCAGCTCAGGTGGAGTACTTCGAGTCGTTCGCGCGTTTCCGGTTGGAGCGCGCCGGCGGCCACCGGCAGCAGCAGGAACGTGAACACGGCCAGCGCATCGAGTAGCCGCTCGCAGAAGATGCTGCCCACTGCCGTGCCGAACGGCACACCCCCGAAACGGTGGATTGCGCCCGCTCTGGCGATCTCCCCGGCGTGGGCGGGCAGCACGCAGTTTCCAGCGAACCCGATGTAGATGGCCGAGTGACGGATCGAAAAGTTGCTGGCAGTCCCATGGCTCGAGAGGAGCGTTCCCCAGCGCCATGCGCGCACCGCGAAGGAAGCGAGAAACGCCACGAGACCGAGGCCGATCCACGCCCAGTTGGCGTCGCGCACCGCATCCCACACCGCCCCCGGCGATACCCCTCGCAGCGCCCATGCGAGGAGCACTACCGTGAAGGTGATCCCCAGCAGCGTGCGGAAACCGCGGCGCGAGGCTGGGGCGCTCACTGCGGCACCCGCCACACGAATTGCACGCTGGGAATCGACCACCCCTGGACGTGGCGCCGGTCCAGCTCCCAACCCGAGGCGCTGTAGGAGATCTGCGCGGCGCGGTTATCGGCATCCACGACGGCCCGGATGAGCTCCACACCGCTTGCCGCGAGCTGCGTCAGCGCGCGATCCATCAGGTCTTGCGCGATGTGTACTCCCGTCTCTCGGATGAAACGAGCCTCCCGGTACCCCGGACGCACGCCAAGAGAGAGTATCTCGCCAGTATCCGGCGCCGGCTCGTGCCCGCGCGCGAGCATGAGCCTCACGTCCTGCCACACCGCACGCAGCCGCGCCGGGGAGATGAGCAGTGAGGTGCCGATCAGCCACCCGAGCCGTGGCCAATGGCGCCGGAGCGCCTTGCTCATGAATCCGGCGGAGTCTACGGTAGCCGCGACGAAGCCGATGGGCTCGTCCCCCATGTAGCCCACCCACCCGAAGATCTGCCGATCCCGCGGCAGCACGTCGTAATAGAAGTGCTTCACGAAGCGGGGGCCGTAGCGCAGGACCGGGCTCGTGGGTAGCAGAGCCGAGTGCAACCGGTGGAGGTCGTCCGCCGGAGCAGCCATCCCGTTGCCAAAGGGCACCACCCGATACTCCCCCGTCATCGAGCGGCGGCCCCTGCGTCGGCGGGGGTGGCGCGCAGCAGGGCGGAGACCAGCTCCATGAGTGCCGGATGCTGGGGCAGGTGATCGTGCCCCGTGCGGTGTTGAAACAGGAAGTTGCCCGGTGTCGTCTCCGCCACCTGGATACCCGAGGGCACCGAAACGTCGATCCCCCCAGCGCCGTCGAGCATGGCACTGTGCTCGGGCCTGATCCACTCATCCGGCTCGATCCGAATCGTGAAGTATGTGATCCGGCGCAGAGCGTCTGGCGTTATTGACGGCAGCTCCACGCGGTCGGTCCCGGTGCCGAACGGCGTCTCGTCGACTGGCGCGTCCGCGGTGCCATTGAGCGCGAGCTGCACCAAGCTCTCGGCCGGCTCGGTCGCAAACGCGGGGCACATCTCGTCGTTCCCAGGGCTCGAGAAGGCGCACAGCGCGTCCGTGCCGTGGTTCGAGCCAGCCAGCGTGATCACTCGGCGCACCTTCTCGGCGTGCTGTCGGGCGTACCACCGGCTCGACACCGCTCCCATGCTGTGCGTGACCAGGTCGACGCGGTCGGGCGTGCCCGCGGTGCCTGCCCGGCGGGCGGCGGTCTCAGCGGATGCGAGTAGGGCGGCGACTGCCGGTGCGATGACGCGCTCGGCCGCCCAGACGTTCGACGCGTCGTTGGGCTCGATGTCCACCGCGTGCAGGAACTCAGGTGGATACCCCTCCTGCTGCAGGTGCCGACGCAGGGGGGCCCAAGTCCGGGAATTGAGGCCGGAGCCGTGCACGAACACGATCGGCGTGCGCGAGTAATCCGGCGCGCCGCGAGCGGCAGGCTGGCACGCGGCCGTCGCGGCGATCAGGCAGAGGGCCATGGGGCTCGGCACCGAATTCACGGGCGGGACCGGACGAGGCGCGCGGGGTTGCCCGCGACGATGCCGTAGGGTTCGACCGCCGCCGTGACGACCGAGCCGGCACCCACGATGCAGCCATCTCCCAGGTCGTCCATCACGGTGGCGTTGGCTCCCACCCAGCAGTCGTCGCCCACCCGTATGCGCCGCAGCTTGCCGCCCTGAAGCGCCATCGGCCGGTCGCGTGTCTGGTAGTTGTGGTACTTGGCCCCGCTCAGGAACGCACAGCCCTCAGCTATCAGGACGTACGAGCCGAAGTCGCAGTAATGCACCGTGTTGTGCATGCCGATGAGCACGTTGTCGCCGATCTCGATGTCCCGGTAGATGAGCACCGTGCCGAACCCGATGGAGACGTTGTCTCCGCATCTGCGCAGGGCGAAGCGATAGAACTCCTGACGCACGATCGTGCCAAACAGAAACGGCACGATCGCGAGCAACTCGGAGACGGTTCGGAAGACGAAGTCAGACGCGCGGCTGAGGAGCGCCAGCGGCACGGTGGCGGGCCAGGTGAGCACACCCGCCACGCGCATCCCGATGCGCAGGCCGGCGGATGGCGTGAACTGATGGTAGTCCACGTCCACGTAATGGTCCGATGTGACTCGGCCTTCCCGCTTCATTGGCGTGAGGGCAAGCCTCTGAGAGAACGTGGTCGGTCATGTGGTGCTGCGTCCCACCGCGCGTGGGACCACTGCCCGTCTATGGCAAGATCGGGACCCGGACCGTCGCGATTCGTCGGTCGTCGAAGTCGCTGTCACAATTGAAGTTGCGGCCCGTTGTGTCTCGGACGATCGGCACCGCTCGGGCGGGGTGTCGGTAACCTGTTGCGGCGGTGCCACACTGGAAGACTCTACGCGGGGTGCTCGCGCACCTGAGAGAGGGAACTGCCGTCAACTACCGTCCGCTGGCAGGTGCTTCCACTTGGGGCAGAATGCACCGAGTGCTGTCGCGTAGTCCTGGATCGTATTGTACCACCGAGAACGTGTGACTGCTGTCACGGTCAGAGTGTTAGCTACGTGACAAACTAGGCTCACACAACTGAGTACTTGCTGCTCAGAGCAAAGCCGTCGAAAGGCGGTGACGCAGAGCCACGGGACTACGGCAGAGGACTCCTGCTAGGTCGGCCGGGCCGCCAGCAATCGTTCACAACCGACGATGCCGGCGGCCCGGCTTTGTTTGTACAGCGAAGGGTCGCAGCCGTCGGGGAGAAGGTGCCGAAAGAGAGGGGGAAGCGGATCAGCCATCGACCGGGCTGCGTAGTCTTCGGTCGACGTCGCTTCGGCGAGCGCACAATCGAGGTTTGCTGCTCAGAGCAAAGCCGTCGAAAGACGGTGACGCAGAGCTACGGGACTGACGCGCAGGGTTCGCCACGTCCGCCGGGCCGCCAGCAATCGTTCAACGATGCCGGCGGCCCTTCTGTTGGCGGCCGTTGAGTGTCGGTCGACGCGCATCATCACTGCCGAGGAGGCGAGACGGAGTCATCTAGGGCCCCGTCGCAGCACGATCCGCGATTCCCTGCTAGCACGCCGGCTCTCCGACCCATGGCATCCCTATTCCGGGGAGGTCACCATGCCGCTCAAGCACCGTTCATCACGCTGGGTTGAGCGCTTTCGAGCGATGACCGTCGCTATCCTGACGATGGCCGCGGCGGGGTGTTTGGACGTCGAGGGTCTGAGCGAGGGGCAGAACCGGCTCGTCGTCTTGCCCAACGACATCGTGTTGGAGTCGGGAGTGACGCAGCAGTTCACCGGCTACACCGTTACGCCGGCGGGCGATACGGTCACAGCGAATGTCGCGTGGTCGGCATCGGGCGGAACGATGACCGAGAGCGGGCTCTTCACGGCGGGGGATGAGGAGGGGGAGTTCTCCGTGCTGGCGAGGACCAGGGCAGCGAACAGCTCGAGCGCCTCGTCTCGGTTTTGGGTAAGGCACCAGCTGTCCGCGCTGGTCATCTCGCCCGACGCGGCCACGCTGCAGGTGCGTGGGGAGCAGCGATTCAGCACGTTTGGCCGGCGCGGTGGCGACAGCGTCACCGTGGCCGTGACCTTCAGTGCTGCCGGTGGAGAAATTCTCGCGGACGGTTTGTACCGGGCCGGTGACGTTCCCGGGGTCTACGACGTAACGGCCACCGAGCAGCCGGACGAATCCGTGAGGCGGGGAAACCGCCCCCTGCGTACCGCCACGGCCAGCATCGCGGTCCAGGACGGGTTACCACTGGACAGGGTGGTGCTGCTGCCACCGTCCGCGCAGTTAGCGCCAGGCGAAACACAACAGTTCGCCAGCTACGGGGTGACGGCTGCCGGTGACAGTATCGCTGTCGCGGTGGACTACGCTGCCACCGGTGGCACGGTGACGCCGGCGGGGCTGTACGAGGCCGGTTCAGCGGCGGGTGACTACCTCGTGATCGCGACAGAGAGCGGGGGTGCGCTAGCCGACACCAGCGCCGTCAACGTCAGCGATGCGCCCCCGACGGTGGAGGAGTTGATCCTGCTGCCGGAGAGTGCGACGCTGTACACGGGGGAGGCGCAGCAGTTCACGGCGTTGGGCCGTCTCAGCAGCGGTGACACGGTCGAAACGGAAGCGACGTTCTCTGCGTCGGGCGGAACGGTCTCCGCGGATGGCCGCTATGTAGCTGGTGCTGCGGCCGGAGACTATGAGGTCGTGGCCACGCAAGTGGGCGGCGCGCTGGCCGACACCGCCGCGGTGACCGTGGAGCTGGTCCCGGTGGCCGAGGTGGTGGTGACCCCTGTGAGTGCCACGTTGGAGCCCGGTGAGAGGGTCAGGCTTACGGCTCAGGCGCGCGACTCCGCAGGTAACGATCTGTCGGGCAGGACACCGGCTTGGTCGAGCGACGCTCCGTTGGTGGCGACCGTGAACGCGAACGGTCGAGTGACAGCAGTGGACATTGGCTCGGCCACGATCACCGCCACGATCGAGGGTATCTCCGGCACGGCAACGGTGACGGTGGAGCTTGCCCCCGTTGCTTCGGTCACGGTATCGCCGTCTTCGGTGTCAATACAAGAGGGCAATTACGTACAGCTCACCGCTACCCTCAGGGACACTGCCGGCAACGAGCTGACGGGCCGTACCGTAGTCTGGTCGAGTGACCAGGAAACGGTCGCCACGGTGGACGCCACGGGACTCGTGTACGGCGAGGCTCAAGGGAGCGCGGTGGTGACGGCTTCCAGCGAGGGGCAGAGTGGCTCAGCCACGGTAACGGTTACCGCAGCTCCGCCGCCCCCGCCGCCTCCCCCGAGCGGGATAGCATTGACGGTGCAGCGGCTGACGAGTGGCAGTGGCACTGTGCTGGTGAGCAATGGGATTCCGCTCCCGCCGGGTGCGTTGCAGGCGAGTAACGTAGGCGAAGTGCAGGTGTGGGTGGAGGGTGTGGAACAAGCTGTGTACGTGGAGGCACTGGAGGGCCGGCATTCTGACGGCTCGGTGCGCTCGATACTCGTTCAGTTCGACTACACCCTGCCGGACATGACAGCGCGGTCGGGGCAGTTGGCGCTGGGGACGGCGCGCTCCACGACCGATCTCAGCAAGACAACCCCGCCGAGCGTGCCGTCGGCGGTGGCGTTGCCGTCGTCGCCGGACTACCTGGTGACGACGCTGCTGGCGGGCGAGCTGTTGACGGAAGCGAATAGCACGACCACGCTGGACATCCAGGCGCAGAGCGATGACTACTCGCCAATCGGTGACATCCAGTGGGGCAACCTCGGCAATGCGGCATTGCGGGGCGGTGCGCAGTACGAGCACCCGCACACGGCGTATTCGCAGTGGTTGCGGAGCGGGGACGTGACGTGGTGGGACCGCGCGACGCGGATGGCGAGGTCGTACCGCGACAACGCAATGAACAACCCGTGGGGCGGCAATGCCTACAATGAGTGGCACGGCAACAGCGAGGGGGTCGCGCTGCACTACTCGATGACGGGGGCGGAGCTGTCCCGCACGCGGGTCGGCAACATGGCCGACTTCATGCTGGCGG
>JBDGYO010000437.1:0-2496 GCA_039584015.1 Gemmatimonadota bacterium
GGTGAGGTTGATCGCCTTGGTGATCGTCACGTAGCCAAACGCCACGGCCGACACGGCCAGCACGGCGAGGACCCCCACCAGGATCCTGAACCCCCGTAGCGATACCTGCACGGAACGGGACGACCCGTTTCCGAGTGGCACCAACACAACTGTCCATCGCCGATCTGCCATGTACCCAGCCCCCCGCTAGGACAAACAGTCTCTCAACCGGGAATTTCTCCGCAGCGCCGAGCGATTACAGTGCCCAATGTCACAGTCGGCCGGATCAAAATAGACCGCTGGTACGGGGCCTGTCAACCGTTTCATGTAACGGTCTAAGCTCTTGCGTTTCAGTTAGTTACGACCTCTTTCCGATCCTTGGGGAAGAGGGGAGGGAGCTGCTCGGTTTGAGCCCCTCCGGTAGGGGGGTGCTCGAGCAGATCCCACGAGGCCGACGCCACCTCACCCACCATCCCCAACGCCTGCCACACTGCCTGCGTCTTGCCCGGCATATAGGGGCTCGCCATCAGTGTGATGCGTGCCACAACGCGCGCCAGCGCCGCCAGAGTCTCCTCCAGCTCGGCCGTTTTGCCCTCCTTGGCGAGACTCCAGGGCGCCCGCTCCTCCACGAACCCGTTGGCCCGGGCCACCAGGCCCCACGTCCGCTCGGCTCCCTCGTGCAGCAGGTGCCCATCCATGGCCTCGCGATACGCGGTGATCAGCTCGTCGCCGGCCGTATCGAGCGGCGTCGGGCCCGCGTCGTCGGGCACGGATCCGTCGGTGTAGCGGCGGATCATTGCCAGCACGCGGCTCACCAGGTTGCCGTAGCCGTCGGCGAGGTCGGCCGTGTAGCGAGCGTCGAACCGTTCCCATGTGAAGTTGCCGTCGGCGTGCCAGGGGATCTCCCGTAGCACGAAGTAACGCAGCGCGTCCGGTCCGTGCCGGTCGATCTGGTTGCGCAGGGTGACGGCCACGCCGGCTGACTTGGAGAATCGCGCGCCGCCCGTGTTCACCCAACCGTGGCACCACACCTTGCGGGGCACCTCGACCCCCGCGGCCATGAGCATGGCGGGCCACCAGGCCGCGTGGAACCGCGCGATGTCGGGGCCGATCACGTGCACGTCCGCGGGCCAGGTCGCGCCGTATCCCGCCTCGGGAAAGCCCGCCGCCGAGAGGTAGTTGATGAGCGCCTCGAACCAGACGTACACCACGTGCTCCGGATCGTCGGGCCAGGGGATGCCCCACGGGACCCGGGCGCGGCTCACCGACAGCTTCTGGTCCTCGGTCCACCCCTCGACCACGTTGCGGACCTCGTTGTACTTCGGCTTCGGCTGGATGAACTGGGGATCCGCGTCGTACAGGTCGAGCAGCTGGCGGCGGAACCTCCCGACCGCGAAGAAGTAGTTCGGCTCCTCGACCCACTTGATCTCACGGGTGGGATGCAGGGGACACTGCCCGTCCTCGAGATCCTTCTCCGACTTGAAGGCCTCGCAGCCTACGCAGTAGTAGCCCTCGTACATGCCCTCCGAGATGTAGCCGCCCGCCTGGATGCGGCGGAACAACTCCGCCACGGCGCGCTCGTGGCGCGGCTCGGTGGTGCGAATGAAGTCGTCGTGGCTGATGGCGAGCTCCGTCCAGGCCGCCTCGAATTGGGCGGCGATCCCGTCCACCCAGGCCTGGGGGTCGGTGCCGGCGGCCTCCGCCGCCTGGGCCACCTTCTGCCCGTGCTCGTCCATGCCGATCGAGAAGTAGACCTCGTCACCGCGCAGCCGGCGGTACCGGGCCACGCAGTCGGCGCCGATCTTCTCGTAAGCGTGCCCCAGGTGCGGCTCGCCGTTCGAGTAGTCGATGGCAGTCGTGATGTAGTACTTAGCCGTCACCGTCGTCTCCGGTGCCGGGACGGTCGCCCCCGCCCGGCCGATCCCTCCCTCGTCGCCGCTTCTTGCGGCCGCGCCGCCGCCGTCGCTTCGGCGTCACCGCTTCGACGGCGTCCTGCGTGGTGAGTTTGGGATCTGCCTCGCGCTCCGGCTGCTTCTCCGCCTCGGGCGGCTTGGGTGCCGCCACCGGCGGCCCGAGATCGGGTCCCCTCACCTCCCGCTTCAACTCCACCAGCGTGACCACGCGGGTCGTGCCGTCCTCCGCCTTGAGGAGCACCCGCTCCCGGAAGATATCAATGGCGTCCACCCTCTCCGAGCCGACCGCGGTACGCAGCACCCGCCCCTGCTTGGGGAAGCGCTTGCGCGAGGCGACGTAGAACTCGTGCTCGTAGCGCAGGCAGCAGAGCAGGCGGCCGCAGCCGCCGGAGATCTGGGTGGGATTGAGGGAGAGCCGCTGGTCCTTGGCGAGGGAGAGGCTCACCGGTCGCAGCTCGGGCAGCCAGGAGGAGCAGCAATACTGACGCCCGCAGCGGCCCACACCGTCGAGGCGCTTCGACTCGTCCCGCGCGCCGATCTGCCGCAGCTCGATGCGCGTGCGGAACAAGCTCGCCAGGTCCCGCACCAGCGCCCGGAAGTCCAC
>JBDGYO010000438.1:0-2485 GCA_039584015.1 Gemmatimonadota bacterium
TGCAGCACAGGCGGCCGGGTCATTGTCGTTCCGCGCCGGCTGCTGATCCGGCGGGAGCGTGTTCGCGTTCGTCTGCCGCTCGTTCTGCGAGTACAGGAACCGGCCCGGGACCACCGCGCCACTAGCTGCCGGCACGAAGCCCAGGTTATCGGCCCAGCACGTCCGCTTGTAATCGCTCCACATTTCGATCGCGAGCGGCTTGGAGATGTACTTCTGCAGCATGATCTCCCACAGTAGATCGTTGCCCGTGAGAGCATCATTGCGGGCCTGGATGCCCGAGAGATCGATGGTGAAGCCATAATCAGCCCACCGAGCCTCGTCACAATCGAGCGCGGCATCCAGGAACCCACGCGCCGCCGCGTCACCACCACCGGTCTGCAGCGTGGCTTCCGCGAGGATGTAGTTGGTCTCGGCGCAGGTCAGGATCTGGAAGTTGAACTCCTGCGACCCGAGCCCGAGTCCGGTGCACCCGCCGCCCTTGTTGGGGCCGCAGGTCAGCTCCGACGCGTCATCCGCCGGGTCGCCCGCAGGCGTGCCCGGCGGCGAGCCGATGATCTGGCCCGCAAACGCGCCAGTCGCTTCACTGTAGTAAATGGCAGTCCGAGGATCCGTCTGCGCCTGCATCATGGTGATACCGTAGTCACCGGCCACGATATAGCCCGACCGGTCGCGCATAAACTGGAACCAGAAGAACGTCTCGGTTGCGGCCGTCGTGTGCACCGCCGTCCAGTCATCGGCCGCGCTCAAGATGCCACTGTTGGCAAAGCCGATCGCGTCCGTGTAGCGCGCGTTACCCTCGACTTCCACCCAGTGGATCGAGAAGCGGGCCCTCAGCGAGTTGGCCGCCCGCACCCACTGCGCGGCGTCACCGCCGTACACGAAGTCGGCGCTGGCGGGACCGGTACCCGTGCCGCTGTTCAGATCCGCAATGGCACTTACCAGCAACGCGTCCACCGCGGTGTAGATCGCCCGCTGGTCATCGAACACCGGCTGGTCGATCTCGGGGTCGATGGCCTCCGTGTACGGCAGATCGCCGAACTGCGAGGCCGCCTCACCCATCATGAACGCCTCGTACACCTTGAAGACGCCGCGGTACACGATGCGATCGTCTACGGTGGCGAGACTCTGGCCCTCACGGATGTTGACGAGTCCACCGCCGTCGTACAGGAAGTTCATGTAATCGTCGTCGTCTCCCTCGACGATCTGGTACGTGTCGAAGTTGGAGAACTGACGCTGGTTACCGGCCATCTGCTGCATCCACAGGGCGATCAGCCGGCTCGACTGCCCTTCCTGCAACCGCATGAAATTGACCGACGTGCCGACAATCAGCTGGTCGAGCGTCGCCGACGGTACTTGGTTGGGGTTCTCGGTGATCGGCTCAATGAAATCACACGCCGTCAGCGAGCCCGCCAGTACGGCCGCGCACAGGGCGCGGCCAGACCATTTCTTCAACGACATGATCGTAAGCCTCCTGTGTGCGCCTTAGCGGCGGAAGGTCAAGGTGAACACGAATGTGCGGGTCTGCGGGTGGTTGAAGTACTCCAACCCACGGCCCGTCGTCTGGCCCGTCAGGTTCGACTCTGGATCGAGACCGGTGTAGTCGGTCCACGTCACCAGGTTGCGCCCGGACACCGTCACGTCGAGCGCGTTGAACCCAATGCTGTTGAGCCAGGGTGCTTGCCACGTGTACGCCAGCGAGACGTCGCGGAGCTTCACGAAGCTGCCTTCCTCGATGAACTGCGTCGAGGGGCCGGTGAAGCCGCTGCCCACGCCGCCAACGTTCCAGGTATCCCAATTGAGGGTGACCTGGGTGCCAGCGCCCGGGCCGCTGCCGGCGAACGTCGTGTCGACGCCCGCACCGTGCATCGGCACGGTCTCCTGGTGCGTCCCGAAGTAGAACAGCGCGCCCTTCGTGCCGTTCCACACGTCGCCGCCCTGTTTGACATCGAGCAGGCCGGACAGACGCAGGTTGCCGAAGAACGTGAAGGTGCTGCGCAGGTTCCCGTTCCAATCCGGATTCGGGTCACCCACGACGCTCTGTGCAGACTCCTCGAGCGGCATGCCCGTGATGACGCAGCCGGGATCGCCCGCGGCACAGATGTACAGATCGCCTTCGGCCCAACCGCTGTAGGTGTTGTCGATATCGACGCCACCCACCAGCGTGCCCTCGCCGAACCTGATGAAGTCCGAACCCCACAGGATCGGGAAAGGCGAGCCCTGCACCACCGACGAGCGGGTACCCGCAAAGCCGTTAAGGCTCACTTCCTCGGCGCCGAGCAGGGTGTCCACGTTGCTGTTGTTCGTGGCCCAGTTGGCCGTGAGGCGCCACGAGAAGTCGCGCTTCTGAATCGCCAACCAGTCGAGCGTCACTTCCCAGCCCCAGTTGCGCCAGGACGCGCCATTCTCGTTCACGCCACCGAAGCCCGTGCTCTCGGGAATCGGAAGGTTGAGAATCGCGGCCTTGGTCTTGGACTTGTAGTACGTG
>JBDGYO010000439.1:0-2478 GCA_039584015.1 Gemmatimonadota bacterium
CCTTCAGCTTCGCCTGCAGCGTGGCCTGATCGGTGAGAACGAAGTTCATGTCGTCGCCGAGGCCGGGCGAGCGGCTCACGAAGTCCGCGCCCATGTGGAGCGGGATGCTGACCAACAGGTCGAAGTCCTCGACCCGCTCGTCCCACGACTTCAGCCTGCCGTTCTCGCCGTCGGCCTCGCCGGCGTTGAAGTCCGTGACCAACTCGATGCCCTTCTTCTCCAATAGGTCACCCAGGGCCTTGGCGGCGAGGGGTCGGGTGAAGGCCCCGTCCAGTGGCGTCGCCAGCACGATCTCGACCTTGTCTCGCATCCCCTTCTTGTGGAAGTACCAGTCCGCCAGGAAGACGAACTCCAGCGGTGCGATGGGGCACTTGATGGGCATCTCGACGATGTTCACCACCATGCGGCCGCCGTCCCACCGCTCCAGCGCCTCGTGCAGCTGTGTGGCGCCCTCCAGCGTGTAGAACTCGTGCATCGTGTCCCGCCACCCGGCGCCCGTGAGCCCTTCGGTCTCCTGTGGGGCGATGTTGGTGCCGGTGGCCACGATGAGGAGGTCGTAGCGGAGCGCCCTCCCGTCGTCGAGATAGACTGTGTCCTGCTCTGGCTCGACGCGATCGATCCCAGCCTGGTGGTACTCGACGCCGTCGCTCACCTGCGGTCGACGGGGCTTGACCGTCTCGTGCGGCTCATAGATCCCGAAGGGGACGAACAGCAGACCTGGCTGGTAGACGTGCTGATTGTCCTGGTCGACGATCGTGATCTGCAGCTCGCCGGACTTGATATCGGACCCATAGAGTTTGCGCAGACGGTTGGCCATGATGGTGCCGGCCGTCCCTGCGCCCAGGATCACGATCCGCTTCATGAGCCCCCCCTGTCCTTGTTTATCCTGCTCCGGGGCGCGGCACGTGGGCCGCTCGCCGCCGGGGTTCCTCCGAACCACGAGGTAAGAATATAACATAGATATATGACTATTTACAAATAATAGTGAAGGGGCCTTCAGGCGGAGCACTGGGCCTCTAAGATGCTACCGGACAGTGGCTTAGGCCCGTGCCCGGTCACACGAAGGTCGCGAACGCCTCCAACGGCTTGCGGGAAATATCGGGGACGACCGCGTCTTCCGCGGGGTAGCCAACCACCAGGAGCAGGAAGGGACGCTCGTTGGCGGGACGTCCCAGCACCTGGCTCAGAAAGCCCATGGGACTCGGGGTGTGGGTGAGGGTCGCCAGCCCCGCTCGGTGCAGGGCCGTGATCAGGAGCCCGGTGGCCAGACCCACCGACTCACTAACGTAGTAGTTCTGGACCCGCCGCCCGTCGGCAGCCACACCGTAGCGCTCCGCGAACACGGCGATGAGGTACGGCGCCGTCTCGAGGAAGGGCTTGTTCTCGTCGGTGCCGAGGGGAGCCAGCGCCTCGAGCCAGTCACCGGGCGCCCGGTGGCGGTAGAACTCGCGCTCCTCGCGCTCCGCCGCCTCACGGATGCGGCGCTTGATCTCGGGGTCCGCAACCACCACGAAGTGCCACGGCTGGCGGTTGGCACCACTCGGGGCGGTGCCCGCGGCGCGCAGGCAGTGCTCGATGACGGCGCGGGGGACCGGTCGGTCCGCATAGTGCCGCACCGTGCGGCGGCGGCGCACGTCCGCGAAGAACTCGGAGGCGCGCCGCTCCATCTCCGCCTCCGGGTATTCCCGATAGGCCGGGAGAGGAATGAAGCGGGGCTCGGTCATGCCCGCTTGGCCGAGCGAACGACGATGGGCTCGAGCGGCACGTCCTGATGGCCGCCTTTCCCGCCCGTGGGGACCTGCACGATGTCGTCCGCCACGTCCATCCCCTCGACGACCTTGCCGAACACGGCGTAGCCGAAGTCACGCCCCCCGTGATCCAGGAAGGCGTTGTCCGCCACGTTGAGGAAGAACTGGGACGTGGCACTGTGGATGTCCGACGTACGGGCCATGGAGAGCGTGCCGCGCTCGTTCTTCAGCCCGTTGTCCGCCTCGTTCTTGATCGGATCTCGGGTGGGCTTCTGCTGCATGTCCTCCGTGAAGCCCCCGCCCTGGATCATGAACCCCGGGATGACCCGGTGGAAGATGGTGCCATCGAAGTGGCCCGCATCCACGTACGCCAGGAAGCTCTCCACGGAGATGGGGGCCTGCTCCGGGTAGAGCTCGATAGTGATGTTCCCTTTGGTCGTCTCGAATACGACCATCTGGCACCTCCTCGTGCAGGGTGGAGTATCAGTGCTTCCGCCACGCGAACCTCGACAGGGCGACCCGTTGCCGATCGTCGAAGCATATGCCCTCGGCTTCGAGAAGTGAACGCTGCAGGCCTTCCCACCCCGCCTCCGCGCGGTGACTGATTTCGCCGCGCGCATTGATCACGCGGTGCCACGGCACGTCGGAGCCGTCGGGCAGGGCGTGCAGGGCGTAGCCCACCTGGCGGGCGTGGCCGGCCAGGCCCGCCAGCCGCGCCACCTGCCCGTAC
>JBDGYO010000440.1:0-2474 GCA_039584015.1 Gemmatimonadota bacterium
ATCTGCGCTGATATCGGAAACTGGGAACTGAACAAGAACGCGAGATAGTTCGGAAGAGCCGGACGATTCTTGACCGTAAATACGAAAAACTTCAACAGAATCTGATAAGCCCATATTGGAGCCTGTTCCTCGGGTGGTTAAATTTGATTTAAATGCATTCGTGATTGTATTATCTGCGTCTGCTGTATATCTTTTAATACCCATTATCTAATTGTTCCTTCAATATCTGCGTTAGGATACCTAACCTCAAACACAACGTTTTTTGGTGCTCTAATCAATCTTCCATCTGAGGTAGTGTAATTCTTAACATTAAAGTTGGTTGTCGCATAACCTGCACCAGTCTTTTGAAATACTCTGACAAATGTTGCGTCAACAATGCCAGGTGTTGAATTGATTAAAGAATAAATGTCTGTAATACTAAAAGATTCTCCGATATCTAATTTAGTTGCAAAAAACTCATTCATTCTACGTTGTACTCGATCAAATACAATTGTTTTGTTTTCATTGTTGTTTGCAATTGCAGAAAAACTAATTCCTAAATTAACAACCTTTGCATCGAGGATATCAACAGAGTCATTGATCATGCGCTTAGTATTTAACCAAGTTTTGATATTTTCTTTTAGTATAGTGTTGGTCGCTTCAAATATTCCGCCAGTTGATTGACTGATGACATAAATATTAATATTTCTTAAATTAGAATCTACATCCTGAACAACTGAGCATCGTTTTACACCGCCAAATTTTGCAGGCATTGATAAAACAAGTGTCTTAAAGTCTTCGGCTGTGACTGCGCGATTTTGGGCTGAATGAGCACCAAGGATAAGTTGTCTTAATTCAGTGATAGTTGGGGGCGCAATGTTGCCTTGAATTGCATTTTCGTTTGTTACTTCTAAGCTACCCCTAACAGAGGACACTGTTGTTGTATTTAATGCTGTTCTATTGGCAAACTCTAAGTTTGCAGTTGCAACTTGATTAACAGAATTTGCACTAGCATTAGAGTTTTCTGCTGTATTAGCACGATAAGTCACTGTTAATGTTGTATTTGAAGGTCCAACACCAAACTTATCACCTTTAATTAAAATTGTAGGATCCATGGCTTTATCTGTAACATAAGTCTTTGAATGTAAATCCAATACAACGTCTCGGGCTTCTGCTAAACTTGGAGAACTTAATTGATCATCTGATCCATATCCAAAAATTAAACTTGTTTGTAATTGTGTTTTCCTAATTATGTATCGTCTTGGTACAACAAAAGGCTTTACAATTGTGGGTGCCTGAACATTTGTGGTTGTATCTGTATTGACTATTGGTACATAAATTGTGTTTTGTGATAAGTGATCCACTTCGTAATATTCTCTACCTTCAGCATCAACAACAGAAATTACCTCTGTGACTGCTGGAGTGGGGATTTGAATGCTACGAAATTTTAAAAAGTTTCCAATCTCAAAAATTTCAACACGAAGCTCTCCAGAAACAACTTGACCAATTGCTTTAATTGCATATTGTGTTGGGACACCTGTTAATGAATTTGTAAGCGCAACAACAACCTCATTATTTGCATCAGCAAAATCAACGTCAGTTAAAAGTGAAAAAAGAGATCCATTGCCACCTTGAAATGTTGAACCTGCTTTTAAAACAGGCGCATATGATAAATCTGGACCGCTATTAGTTGAATTAGCTGGGACAAGAATATAAAGTGTAACATCGCCATATGTAGAGCGTGGTCCCTCGTGTCTATAGCCAACAGTCTGGGCATGTTTTAAAACGTTTCCATATTCATTTGCTGTGAGGAGAAAGCTTTCATTTGCTTGATAATCTAAGTAAAAAGATAATATGTCTCCAATGTAAGACACAGCATCTATCATCAAAGCTCCAAAACCTGCGTCAGAAAAATCTCTAAAAGTATCTGGATAGTATCTTTGGGCGTGTTCAATCAGGTCATTTTTAATTGTGCCAAAATCTCTACTGAGGTAATTGACTTTGACGTTTTCTCTTTTATCAGCCACGAAATGGTATCTCCTGTTAGATAATTATGTAAATAACTAAATTTGTAATGATAATGTGTCAGAAATAAAAATTGAAGGAATTCGA
This sequence comes from Gemmatimonadota bacterium, assembly GCA_039584015.1. Classification (GTDB taxonomy): domain Bacteria; phylum Gemmatimonadota; class Gemmatimonadetes; order Gemmatimonadales; family GWC2-71-9; genus WVYX01. The sequence continues at coordinate 2,092 of JBDGYO010000440.1, forward strand.
TATCTAATCTGTATGTGAAGATAATTTGACAAAGAAGAGGGTTCAATTTCTGCTTGAACAAAATCATTACTCTCAGATAAAAAATTAATATTATCAATTGTAATATAAGGTAAGTATGTTCTCACCTGTTGTCTTATTTTTTCTTCTATTTCCTCAAACACAAACGTATCTGCATTTTGAAATAAATATCTTTTTATCCCAACTCCAAAATTGGGAAGCATAATTCTTTCACCTGGGTTTGTAAGCACCACCATTTTAAGATTCTGTCTTGCGACTTCTTTGAAGTTTTTCGTCAAAGCATAGCCATCAATCTGATCAATGCTTAGTGGTAATTTTGGTGATAATCCAGGCACTCAATATTGCTCCTCTTATAAATAGTTGTG
>JBDGYO010000441.1:0-2473 GCA_039584015.1 Gemmatimonadota bacterium
CACATGCACAACAGAGTCGATCGGAGGCTTCGGCAATATAATTGCCTCAGTCAAATCAGTCAGTTCTGTATCTGCGATCTGTCGCAGTCCATCCCACCACGGAAGTCTCTTCCCTGGGAACTTGTCCAGAAACATCGTCCAGGTCGTGTCGATCAGAGTCCGTCGCAAGTACCGCTCGGTGTTCTCAGTGGCGGAGCGGATCATCGCCATCAGCTGCGCGTCCCTAGCATCATCCGTGACGCTGAGCCGAGACTTAACTTCCGGCAATGAAATTGGCAGAGTCGTGGCCGCAGTTGCCAACTGAATCCGATAGACCGGATAGCGGATTTGATCTCTTAACGCTGTTCGCATCGGAGTGCTATGCTCCTTTCCGCTGTCTGTGGTGTCGCGTTACTCGTCACAACCGTACAGGACAAGAGATACACAACCCCTACCGTGCAACCAGATACAAAGATCCTTGAAGTGCTGGCGGTATCAATCTGGTCATGCAGAGTTGGACCAGTCGGCGTGATGGCCCAAGTCGCAGACGTGATAGTAATCGCAGGATCAAGCCAGTTGGACCAATCCTCCTGGTAGTCAAGATCTTCATCTGGATCAATCAGCAAGTAACTCATATCAGTCGTCCACCACAGTAAAGGTTCTGTTTGAAGCAGGAATCACACCACAATCATCTCTGATACTCGCTGGCACTGTCCCTGCACGGCTGTGCGCTGCTATTACAGTTATCCTAGATGTTAGATCGTCAGTAGCTGCAATGATTGAAGCCGTGGGAGCTGCCGGCACTAGCCCCAACACAGTCTCCGGCACCTGCACGAGAATCTGCTGGCTAACATCCAGCGTAAACGGCGAAAGCGCCAGGTTCGCCTGCGGCACTTCGATTACGGCACCAAGCGAAACCTCAGCCAGCTTATTGCTAATTCCAAGATCGGTCTTCGGAATCTCAGCTACAAAATCAGCACTAATAGTTGGCGCGACTGGCACCAGCGACAGGACCGCTTGAGGCACCTCGACCACAACCGCTTGAGTAACAGTCGGCGCGTAAGTCTCGATCGAGAGCGTTGCCTTCGCAGGGAATGTACTAAGGCCCGCAAGTGGGGCATAAGTCTCAAGGCTCAGTGCCGCTTGCGGAACATCAACGCTAAGCTGCTGACTGACTTCTGGTGTGTAGGGCTCCAGACTGAGTGTTGCCTGCGGCACTTCCACAACGAAGCCGGTAGCTGTAACCGCTGTAGGAGCATAGGTCTCCAGCGACAGCACAGCTTGCGGAACCTCGATAACATCAGCGGCCTGTACTACAGCGGTCGGAGCGTAGGGTTCGAGACTTAGCGCAGTCTGCGGGATCTCAACGAGAAGCGCTTGGCTAACCGTCGGAGTGTAAGGCTCAAGGCTGAGTGCAGCCTGTGGAACCTCAATTACATCCGCGGCAGTAACATCAGCCGTAGGAGCGTAAGCCTCTAACGACAGTGCTGTCTGTGGAACCTCAATAACAACATCAAGTGTGGCAGTCGGGGCGTATGGTTCGAGGCTAAGTACCGCCTGCGGAACTTCAGCAAGAGCCGCCTGACTAACTGTTAAGACGTAAGGCTCAAGACTGAGAACAGCAGCAGGAACTTCAACATTTAAGCCCGCCCTGACTTCAGGAGCATACGTCTCAATGCTCAGCGCCGTCTGCGGGACCTCAGCAACGAACGTAGCAGTGACGGTTGGCACATACGGTTCAAGGCTGAGAGTCGCCTTTGGAATCTCAGCAACAAGACCAGATTGCACCGATGCTGTTGGCGCATAAGTCTCAAGACTGAGTACTGCCTGTGGAGCCTCAACAAGAATCGCCTGGGCAACTGTCGGAACATAAGGCTCAAGACTGAGAGTAGCCTGCGGGACATTAATAACGTGCTGCTGAGTAACAACTAACGTATATGGCTCGATTGAGAGTGCTGTTTGTGGGACTTCAACCGAAAGACCAGCAGAAACAGTCGGAGCATAAGGTTCGAGGCTCAGAGTTGCCTGCGGCACTTCAGCTACAAAAGCAGCAGTAACAGTCGGCACATAAGGTTCGAGCGAAAGTGTTGCTTGCGGAACCTCGATTACTTCTTCAGCAGATACTACTGCAGTGGGAGCATAAGTCTCTAAAGAAAGGATCGCTTCTGGCACCTCAGCCAAGAGGGCAGAGCTAACGCCAGGAACAAAGGTTTCAAGTGAAAGTATGGTCTGCGGAATCTCAACCGAAAGCTGCTGTGTGACGGTGGGAGTATAAGTTTCGAGAGAAAGAACTGCCTGCGGAACCTCTGCGGCAACACCAAGAGTCAACGTCGGCGCGTAGGGCTCAAGACTCAATGTCGCCTGTGGGACTTCAACAATATGCTGCTGCGTTATTGTAGGAACAGCGGTTTCGAGACTAAGAACTGTCTCTGGCACTTCAGAAACAAACGCAGCCGTAACGGTTGGAGTATATGTTTCAAGCGAAAGTACTGTT
>JBDGYO010000071.1:0-9754 GCA_039584015.1 Gemmatimonadota bacterium
CTTCGCCAGCTTGGCGTCAGGCTGCACCGGAGCCATGAAGGCCTTGTTCGGCTTTCTCTTCTTACGCTTCTTCTTCTTCGCGGCCTTCTTCTTCTTGCGCCGCTTCACGACGCGCTTGGCCTTCTTCCGCTTGGTCGCGCGCTTCTTCTTCTTGGTTGCGCGTTTCTTCTTCTTCCGACGGACTGGCTTGCGCTTCTTCTTGGTTGCGCGCTTCTTCTTCTTCGTCGCGCGCTTCTTCTTCCTCTTGGTCGCGCGCTTCTTCTTCTTCGTCGCGCGCTTCTTCTTCCTGCGCACGGGCTTCCGCTTCTTGGTTGCGCGCTTCTTGCGGCGCACGACCTTCTTTTTCTTCCTGCGTTTCTTGGCCATGGTCCCCTCGGGATAGGTTGAAACGGATGACAACCAGCCCCATTACGCTCCCCAAAGTAAGGGTTTCTGTCTGACAGACAAGAGTATTTCCCTCTGAATCCAAGGGAGGACGCGGCGCACCCCCCTCGGGGAACCCGGTCGGCGGCGTCTCGGAAGGCTCATTTTCCCCTCTGGAGAGGTGCTGGTGCACTCGTGACACAACCCGATTTCCCCTCTGAAAACACGTCTCGGAGCACTCGGAATAGACCCAGTTACGCGGAGTGCGGATGGTCGATTCTCGCTCTGCGGAGCCCCTGGTGGGGAGGGTGCCAGCGGAGTGCGCTGCCGGGGGCGTCGCTTGTCTCTGAGGGCGGTCCGGGCCAAGTTTCCCGTCGTGGGACCGGGTAGCTCAGTTGGCAGAGCAACGGACTTTTAATCCGTAGGTCGTGGGTTCGACCCCCACCCCGGTCACTGGGTAACAGTGGAGGGGTGGGGTGCAATCACGGGTCAGAGGATCGTAACCCCTCGAGAGTCACGGCGAGGATGGGATTGGTGTCGTTGGGATGAGCCTGCCTGAGCAGCTGTTGCGGATGACGTTCATGGGTGCGGTGGCCTGTGCCGTCGTGGCCTGTGGTACGAGTGACGAGGGAGGCTCCGTGCCTGCCGAGGCCTCCGAGGAGGCGCTCCCCCCCGAGGAAGGGCACCACTTCGCCGACGTGACCCGCCAGGCGGGGATCGACTTCGTTCACTCCATAGGCGACGACACGTTGACTAACCTGGTGGAGTCGTCGGCGGGAGGGGTGGCCTTCCTCGACTACGACCAGGATGGGCACCTCGATCTCTACCTGGCGAACGGTGCGCACCTCGAGGGCTTCAGTGACGGCCCTCGGCCGCGCGGCAGCCTCACCAACCGACTGTACCGCAACAACGGCGACGGCTCCTTTCGGGACGTCACCGATCGAGCGCGCGTGGGCGACGAGGGGTACGGGATGGGGGCGGTGTCGGGGGACTTCGACAATGACGGCTACCCCGACCTCTACGTCACCAACTACGGCGCCAACGTGCTCTACCGCAACAACGGTGACGGGACGTTCGGTGACGTGACGCGCCGTGCCAACGTCGGTGACGAGGGCTGCAGTGTCGGGGCGGTGTGGCTGGACTTTGACAACGACGGCCTGCTCGACCTCTACGTCGGGAACTACATCCAGTTCGATCCCGAGTACCGCCTGTTCTACGCGCCCGACGGCTTTCCCGGTCCGCTCGCGTACCCGGGGCAGGCGGACGTGCTGTACCGCAACCGGGGTGACGGGACGTTCGAGGACGTGACCGAACGCATGGGGCTGGCGCGGTCCGACGGGCGTGCGATGGGGGTGAGTGCGGCCGACTACGACCACGACGGGTACGTCGACATCTACGTGGCCAACGACGCGATGGAGAACTACCTGTTCCGCAATGAGGCGGGTGAGCGGTTCGAGGAGGTTGCGTTGCGGGCCGGGGTGGCGTACAACCACCAGGGAGACGCGACCTCGAGCATGGCAGTGGACTTCGCCGACTACGACGGGGACGGGCGCACGGACATGTACGTGACCGACATGTCCTTCAGCGCCCTGTACCGCAACGAGGGAGCCGGGCTCTTCCGCGACATGACCTACCAGACCGGTATCGCTGCCTTGAGCGGTCAGTTCGTGGGGTGGGGTACCGCGTTCGTCGACTACGACAACGACGGCGACGTGGACATCTTCCAGGTGAATGGCGATCTGCACCACCTGTATGGGCAGGAGGACCTGCTATTCGAGAACCTGCCGGGCGGGCGGTTCCGGGACGCGTCGGCGGAGCGGGGACGGTACTTCCAGGAGGAACGGGTGGGCCGCGGTGCGGCGTTCGGGGACTACGACAACGACGGTGACGTGGATGTCTTCATCGTCAATCTGAACGATCGCGGGGTGCTGCTGCGCAACGAGGGCGGGAACGCGATGAGCTGGGTGCAACTGCGGCTCGTCGGACGGACCAGCAACCGCGACGGCGTCGGTGCGCGCGTGACCGTCGAGACGGCGGGCGCGCGCCAGGTGCTGCTCAAGAAGAACTCCACGGGCTACCTGTCGCAGAACGACCCCCGGATGCACTTCGGGCTCGGGGAAGCCGCGGTGGTCGATCGCATCGAGGTCGTGTGGCCCTCCGGCACCGTGCAGGTGCTGGAGAACGTGGCCGCGCGCCAGGTCCTCACGATCGAAGAACCGTAGGGGGGACCAATGCGCCGGCGCACCGCTGTGGCCTTCGGGTCGGTCTTACTCGTGGGGCTCGCCTCGATCGCGCTGCTCTCGTCCCGGGGCGACGTGCCGGACGGGGCGATCGTGTTCACCCAGGTGACGGAGAACGGGGCGGATGCGGCGTGGGCGTCCCGGGTCGTGATGCTGGACCCCGGCCACGCCGATGTGACACCGCGTGTGCTCACGCAGGGCTTCCATGCGGCGCGTCACCCCGCCGTGTCGCACGACGGGCGACGTTTCCTGTTCGTCGGGAAGCGAGAGCCGGCTGATCCGTGGCAGCTGTGGGAGGGGAGTCTCACCGGCGGCCGGCCGCAGCCGGTGGCCGCAAATGTGCGCGACCCGCACCACCCCGCCTACCTCGGTGATGGGCGCATCGTGCTGAGCGCGCGAGGCGGCGACGGCGCCGACACCACCGCCGCGCTCTTCACCGCCGACCTCGACGGCACGAGCCTCACTCGCATCACCTACCATCCCGGGCAGGAGATCGCACCCGTCGTACTGGGCGACGGACGCGTGCTGTATGTGAGTCGGGCCGGTAGCCCCGGCACGACCGCCGACCGGCTCATGGTGGTGCGGTACGACGGCACGGCCTCACAGCTGTTCTACGAACACCCGGCCGCGGGGCGGATCCTCGACCGCCCGTGGGAGACCGGCGATGCGCGTGTGGCCTTCGTGGAGGCGGTGCCGAGCGGAGCGGCGCAAGAGCTCGTCGCGGTGTCGCAGGGTCGTCCGCTCCACTCCCGCGTCGTGGTGAGCGACGCGCTCGACGGCTCGATTTCGTCGGCGTACCCCGTGACGGATGAAGGCTTCCTGCTCGCCTACCGTCCAGCGGATGGCGAGCGGTTCGGGCTGTACGAGTTTCGTCCCGAGACGGGCGAGCTGGCAGCGCTCGCGGACGGTGCGGGGGGTGACGTTGCGGAGCCCGTGCTGGTGACATCTCGCCCGCGCCCCAAGGTGTTCGTGAGCGTGGTGGATCGGGCCAGCGCCACGGGCACGCTTTTCTGTCTCGACGCGCATCTGACTGATGGTCGGGTCGCTCAAGGGCCTTGGCGTTCGACCACGCTCCAGGTGTGGGGCGCCTCGGGGCTGCTGGGCGAGACGGCGCTCGAGGCCGACGGGTCGTTCCACGTGGAGTTCGCCGCGAACACCCCGGTACGCCTCGCAACGGTGGACCCGCGCGGACGTGTCGTGCACGGACCCTCCGACTGGATCTGGGTGCGGCCCAATGAGAAGCGCGGGTGCATCGGATGCCATGAGGACCGGGAGCTGGCGCCCAGCAACCGTGTGCCCCTCGCGACCGAGAAGCCGGCGGTGCGGATCCCACCCGTGGCAGAGGAGGGAGGCTCGTGAGGCCGCGCTGGGTGGCTGTGATCCTCGCCGTGGCCGCGGTGGTCATCCTGACGCCGGGGTTCTACTTCTCCCGGCGGCACGTGCGCTTCATGTCGGGCAACGAGTCGGCCGGGCTGAACTGCATGCCGTGTCACCTCTACCTGCAGCAGGGTGGGCTGCTCTCGCGGCTGGGTGAGCGGGACTACCTCTCTCCCCTGCATCTTGCGGTGTCGCCCGACGGCACGCGGCTCTACGTAACGGCGGAGGAGGCCGACGCGCTGCTGGTGGTGGACGCGACGGAGGGCACCGTGCTGCGGCGCATCGCCGTGGGACGGCAGCCACATAGCGTGGCATTGCACCCGAACGGCGGCACGGCGTACGTGAGCAACCGTTGGTCGAACAGTGTCTCGGTGGTGGATCTCGCCTCCGGTGCGGTCGTGGATGCCCTGAACGTGGGCGCCGGTCCCGCCGGGCTCGCCGCGACGCCGGACGGAGCGTCCCTGTACGTGGCCAATGCGATGTCCGACGACATCTCCATCGTCGACTTGGCGCGGGGGCAGGAGCGCCGGCGGCTGTCCGCCGGGCGGAGTCCGCAATCGGTTGGGCTCACGCCCGATGGCGAGTCGGCGTTCATCACGAGTCGGTACACCAACGGGGTGCCGCACCGGACGACGCCGATCACGGAGGTCACGGTGGTCAGTGCGGGTACGGAGCGGGTGTCCCGGCGTGCGCTGCTGCGCTCGGCGCACGACATCGAGGGGATCGACTTCACCCCGGCGGGTGATCTAGCCGTAGTCACACTCGTGCGGCCCAAGAACCTGCTGCCCGCCACGCAGGTGGGCCGCGGGTGGATGCTCACCTTCGGGATCGGCGTGATCGAGCCAGGACCGGGCGGACGGGTGGTCCAGTTGCTGTTGGATGAGGTGAACGCGTTCTTCGCGGATCCCTTCGACGTGGTGATCGGCGCGCAAGGCCGGCACGCGTTCGTGACACACAGCGGTGCCGATGTCGTCAGCGTGATCGACCTGGACGCGGTTCGCGAGCTCATCGAGGCCACGCCGGCCGAGCGTCTCGCGGACTTTGCGGACCATCTCGGCCTGAGCGCCCGCTACGTGGTGACGCGTATCCCCACGGGCGCCAACCCCAAGGGGCTGGCGCTGTCACCGGACGGGCGACGCCTGTACGTGGCCGAGCGGCTCGAGGATCGCATCGCCGTCATCGACACGGAGGCGTTGGAGGTCGTGGGCACGATCGAGCTGGGTGGGCCGAGCCCCAATCGGATTCGCCGTGGCGCCCGTCTGTTCCACCGGGCCGATCACACTTTCCAGGGCCAGTTCAGCTGTCGCAGCTGTCACCCCGAAGGGCACCACGACGCGCTGACGTACGACCTCGAGCCGGACGGCCTAGGGCTCAACGTGGTGAACAACCTCTCGCTGCGAGGCCTGGCCTACACCGCGCCGTACAAATGGACCGGGAAGAACGCGAGCCTCTACCGGCAGTGCGGCTTCCGTTTCGCGAAATGGCTCACCCGCACCGAGCCGTACACGCTCGACGAGCTCTACTCGCTGGTTGCCTACATCCTCTCCCTGTCGCACGGGCCCAATCGCTATCGCCCTGCCTCCGGGGAGCTCACGGCTGCCCAAGAGCGGGGCAAGACGCTGTTCGAGCGGGAACGGACCAGCGAGGGTCGGCCCATCCCATCGGAGAATCGGTGTATCACCTGTCACCCGCCTCCCCGATTCACCAATTTCCAGCTGGCGGACGTGGGGAGTGGCGGGCCGTTGGATACCCAGGGGGAATTCGACACGCCGCATCTCGACAACCTCTACGGCCAGGCACCCTACCTGCACGACGGGCGGGCGGCGACGCTGGAGGAGATCTGGACGAAGTTCGGTGGCGATGACCGTCATGGGGTGGTGAACGACCTCACCAAGGCCCAATTGAACGACTTGATCGAATACCTGAAGACGCTCGGGGGCGAGCCCGCCGACGAGGAGCGAAGTGGACGATGAGACGACTGCGTGGCCCGATCGGGCCCGTCCTGCTTGCGGCTGCCGTGTCGTTCTCTGGCACTCGCGAACTCGGGGCGCAGGAACCGGATCAGGGATCCGTTCCGGTCTATCACGATTGGCGCACGTTCACGGTGGCGGACGGTTTGCCGTCCGACAAGGCGATGGCCGTGCGGGTGGACGGTGACCGGGTATGGGTCGGCACCGATCACGGCCTGGCCGTTTATGAGGAAGGGCGCTGGCGCAGCTACGGGATCGAGGATGGGTTGGCCCACGACGTGGTGCTCTCGATCGACGTGCATCCGGAGACCGGGGACGTCTGGATCGGCACCCTGGGCGGACTGAACCGGTGGTCGGCGGGCCGCTGGGAGACCTTCGATCAGCTCAACAGCGGCTTGGCGAACGACGTGGTGTACGGGGTCGCCGCCGATGGGGATTACGTGTGGGCCGCCACGGCCGCCGGGGCGTCGCGCTTCAATGTGCGCACCGGGGAGTGGACGATCTTCGACGAGAAGAACACGGCCATGCACGAGCCTTGGACGTACGGGGTTCACGCCGCTGGCGGGATGGTGTACATCGCCGCCTGGGGAGGTGGGGTGCTCGAGTACGAGGTCGCGGCCGCTCGGTGGCGCGACTACCGCGACCCCGATGGTGAGATGGAGATCGATCTGTTCCCGCACGATGGACTGGTGCACGACGTCACGACCTCCGTCTCATACGAGGGCGGCGTCCTCTGGGCCGCCACCTACTTCGGCCTGAGCCGGTACGACGGTGCACGCTGGCGCGGCTACTTCGATCACGATAGTCCGCTCGCCAGTAACTTCATCAACTTCGTCCGTGCACGCGGCCCGGTGGCATGGATCTGCACCGACCAGGGACTGAACGCGTTCGACGGCAACACGTGGGTCACCTATCAGCGTGATTCGCTCGGCGCCGGCGCGATGGAGATCCAGCATGGTGACGCGTCGGTGCGACGCCGCAGCGCCACGGCCATCGCGCACAATTACGTGCTGGGGGTCGATTTCCAGGACGAGACAGTGTGGGTGGCGACTGCCCAGGGCGTGAGTCGCGGGGTGGCCTTCTGGGAGTCGGTCAATCTCGTCGGACGGTGACCGAGACGGGGGCATCGGGGTACAATGGTGACAGGGATGGCACGACGATGAGGGCGCAGTCTTGGCGGCGGGCCAGGAGCCTGCTTCTCGTGATGCTGCTCCTGATCCCGGGCGGTGCAGCGCACGGGCAGGAGGATACGCTGGCGTATGCCAACACCCCGCCGCAGCTGCTGCCCTACTCCAGGTTCCAGCTCCCCTACCTCTTCTTCTTCGACGAGCCGCTCACCCACTATGGGCCGGGCCGGGACAAACCCGCGCCGGCCGACGTCACCGAGGTGCGCATCGGCTTCCTGGGGCCCGTCGCGGGAGGGCGGGACGCCCGGCTCGGGACCCGCATGCTCCAGGGCGCGACGCTCGCCGTGGAGGATGCCAACCTCAGAGGCGGCTACCGGGGACTGCCGTTCGCGCTGGTGGTCCGCAATGACACCGGGCTGTGGGGCGCGTCCGCCAACGAGCTGGTGGCGCTGCACGACGAAGGCGTCTGGGGGACGTTGGGCTCGATCGACGGCGCGAACACACACATCATGCTGCGCATCGCGCTCAAGATCGACATGCCGATGGTCGTGAGCGGCGATACCGACCCCACGCTCACTCAGACCGCGATCCCGTGGATGGTGCGCGTGAGCGGCGACGATCGCCAGAGCAGCTATGCGCTCGCGCTGTACATGGTCGAGCAACGGGCGCACCAGCGAGTCGCGGTGTTGCGCGTCAACAACCGCTACGGGCGCGTGGGCACCGGCGAGTTCAAGGACGCCATGCGGCGGCTGGGATCGCCCATCGTGCTCGAGATGCGGTACAGCGTGGGCGACACCCTGTTCACCGAGCAACTCGAGCGCATCGGGCAGGCGCGGGCGGACGCGCTCCTGCTATGGGGCGACCCCGAGGAGGTCGGGCTGATCGTGCGCCACATGCGGGCGATGGGGATGGAACAGCCGGTGTATGGCGGCGACCGGCTCGTCTCGCGCGAGTTCCTAGAGATCGCGGGGGAAGCGGCCGATGGGGTGGTCGCCACCTACCTGTACGACCCGACGGCCGATGACCCGGTGCTGCAGGACTTCCAGCGGCGCTACCAAGAGCGGTTCGGCGAGGAGGCGGAGACGTTCGCCGCACACGCCTATGACGGCATGACCGTGCTGATCGAGGCCGTTCGCCGTGCGGGTCTCAACCGCGTGAGAATCCGGGACGAGCTGTACGCGCTCGAGATGCACCGCGGCGTGACCGGGACGATACCGTTCGACGCCCGGCTGGACGACCTCGGTCCCATCTGGATGGTGGAGATCCGCGGCGGGGAATTTCGTTATTTTCCGACGCTGCTGGAGGAGCGATAGCATGGGTGTGTGGCAGGACACGGGTGAGTATCCCCTGGAATCCACGCTGGTGCGCCGCGACGCGCACCCCACGGGCACGGTGGTGGAGGTTGCGGGCGTCCGGGTTGGCGGCCGACGCATCGTCGTCATGGCAGGGCCTTGCGCGGTGGAGAGTAGAGAGCAGCTGTTGGAGGCCGCCAGGGCGGTGCAGGCCAGCGGCGCCCGCATGCTTCGCGGGGGAGCGTTCAAGCCTCGCACCTCGCCGTACAGCTTTCAGGGGCTCAAGGAGGAGGGGCTGGCCCTCCTGGCCTCGGTGCGCGAGGAGACAGGACTCCCGGTCGTGACCGAGGTGATGGACTCACGGTACCTCGAGTCGGTGAGCCGCCACGCGGACCTGCTGCAGGTGGGCTCGCGCAACATGCATAACTACGCCCTGCTCGAGGCGGTGGGGCAGTGTAACAAGCCGGTCCTCCTCAAGCGGGGCATGAGCGCCACGTTGGACGAGCTGCTGCTGGCGGCCGAATACCTGCTCAAGCAGGGCAACGAGCGCGTGATGCTCTGCGAGCGGGGCATCCGCACCTTCGAGCCGTCCACCCGAAACACGCTCGACCTGAGCGCCGTGCCCGTGCTCAAGCGGCGCACTCACCTTCCGGTGATCGTGGACCCCAGCCATGGCACGGGGCACTCGTGGATGGTGCCTGCGCTCGCACGGGCGGCGGTTGCGGTGGGGGCCGACGGCCTACTTGTGGAAGTGCACCCCAACCCCGACGAGGCGCTGAGCGACGGTCCGCAGTCGCTGCGACCGGACGCGTTCGATGCGATGATGCGCGAGCTGGGAGAGGTAGCGCGCGCGGTGGGTCGGGATCTCTCTTTATCGGATTAGCCGGGGACTCATGTCAGCGCTCGACGCGCGGCGACTGTTGATCGGATTCGTCGCGCTGCTCGCGCTCGTTGCCGGACTTCCCGCCGAGCCGGTGCGGGTCGGACTCCTCATTCCCACCGCGGGAAGCGACTCGGCCCTGGGCGTGCAGGTGCGGCTGGCCGCCGAGCTGGCCGTGGCGCGTGCCAACCAGCGTGGTGGGTTCGGGGGGAGGCCGTTCGAGCTCGTGGTGCGAGGCGTGGAAGGCCCCTGGGGCTCGGGGACGGCCAAGGTGGTGGAGCTCGTGTTCGAGCAGGAAGTCTGGGCCATCCTCGGCACGCTGGACGGGCGCACCGCACACGTCGCGGAGCAGGTCGTGGCGAAGGGTCAGGTCAGCCTCGTCTCTCCCTGGGCGCCGGACCCCACGCTCACTCAGATCAATGTCCCGTGGTTCTTCCGCTGCGTGCCCGACGATCGGCAGCAGGCCGAGGCGTTGCTGCGCGAGATCGGCGAGCGAGGCGTCGGG
>JBDGYO010000442.1:0-2467 GCA_039584015.1 Gemmatimonadota bacterium
GGCATGGTTGGCGACCACCGGGTCGGTGAGTCCGCTGCTCGGCCTGCTGGGGACCGTGCTCGGTGTCATGGACGCCTTCATCGGGATCGCGGCTGGCGGCTCCGGCAACATCTCTGCCGTGGCGCCCGGCGTGGCGGAGGCCCTCGTCACGACGGTGTTGGGTCTCGCCGTCGCCATCCCAGCGGTGATCGCCTACAACCTCTTCGTGAGTCGCCTGAGTGTGTTCACCGGCGAGCTGGAGGGCTTCGCCCAGGAGATCGTCGGGACGATGGCGCGCGAGGGCAGGATCTAGCCGATGCCGGGTACGGGTCTGCGCAGCCGCAGCGACCTGCAGCTCAATGCCGACATCAACGTGACGTCGCTGGTGGACGTGGCGTTCGTGCTCCTCATCATCTTCATGATCACGGCTCCCATCATGCAGGGCGGCGTGGATGTCCAACTGCCTCGGGCCGAGGCGCGGCCGCTGCAGCCCAAGGAGGGGCTGGTCGTGTCGATCGATCGTGAGGGGAGGATCTTCGTGGACGAGTCGCCGCTGTCGCTGGAGGACTTCCGCACGGCCTTCCCGGCCATCGTGAGCGCGCGGGAGCCGAGCGGGGTGTATCTGCGGGCCGACAGCCGCGTGGATTACGGACAGGTCGTGCGCGTGCTGGCGGTGATGCGGGCGGCCGGGATCGGTGACGTGGGGCTGGTGGCGGAACCGGAGGTGATTCGGCGATGAGCCGGCCGCGCCGGCCGCGGCACCGGGCGCCCGAAGGGCGCGGATCGGGCGTCGCCTTCTCGGCCACCCTGGCGATCCATGCGGTGGCCGTGGGAGTCCTCTTCTCCTCGCCCACGTTGGGGCACCGTGTCATGCCGCCGGTGTACTCCGTGAACCTGGTGGCGGCGCCCGAGACGCCGCCGGAGGCGCGCCGCGCGCCGGAAGTTGTGGAGCGTCCCGCCGAGCGGCCCGCGCCGATCTCCAGTCGGCGCCCGCGGCGCACCACGGTGGCGGAGACACCGCCGCCGCCCGAGCGTCAGGCGGAGCGGGAGCCGGCGCCGCGCACCACACCCGACGTGGAGCTGGCGCCCGACGCCGAGCCCTCGACCGGGAGCGACCCGGCCACGGTGAAGACCACGGGGGTCGAGTTCCCGTACCCCGAGTACTTGCGGAACATCGTGGCGCAGATCTATCGGCGCTGGCACCGTCCGGAGGGGAACGTGTCGCTCCGCGCCGAAGTGATGTTTCTCGTGCACCGCGACGGAACGATTTCCGGGGTCCGGTTCATCCAGCGCTCGGGCAACTTCGCGTTCGACCTCGAAGCGCAGGGTGCCATCGAAGCGGCGGCCAACACCCAGGCGTTCGGTCCGTTGCCGGCCGGCTACGGTGCGGACGTGTTGCCGGTGAACTTCTTCTTTGATCCATCGAGTACCCGATGAAGGCGCGGAGTGCGGCGGCGTGAAGTCCGATAGGGCGGCGAGGAGACCTGATTGGTCTGCGGGACTTGGTAGCTCAGGGCACGGGGGGGACCTCGCAGCGAGAGCATTCCTTGCGCTGGCCGCCGCGGCGGTGTCGGTCGCCGCCCCCCTCCTCGCCCAAGACCCGCCCGTCGAGCAGGGCGTGCGGATCGGCATCACCTACACCCCCGGGTTGCGCCCCGGCATGCTCGTCCTGGGCGGTACGTACGGTGAGCGGCTCGACTCGATGCGTGCCATCATCGGGCGGGATCTGGAGCTCACCGACCGCTTCGAGATGATCAGCCTCCCCGGCGGTGACAGCCTGCTGCTGGGGCTCACGCAGCTCTCCGGGGCGGGCGAGGACACCAGCAGTACTGCGATCCCGTTCGTCAACTACTCGCTCTACGCCGCGCTCGGCGCCGACTGGGCGGTGTCTGTGACTCCCGAGGTCGATTCCACACGCCTGCGGGTCACGCTGTACGACGTACGGGGGGAGACGCCGCGGCAGCAGGTGCGGGGCGACCTGCGGGGGCTCGACGATCCGGACTTTCGCATGAGCGCCCACCGCATGGCCGACGACCTGGTCCGAGCGGCCACCAGTGAGCCCGGGTTCGCGGCAACCCGGTTGCTGTTCATCCAGCACGGCCGGCTCTATCGGGTGGATGCGGACGGGGCAGAGCTCGAGGTGGTTTCCCCCCTGGGGATCACCGCCTTTTCGCCCGATTGGCTGCCGGGTGGGCGCCGGGTGGCCTACAGTGAGCTCTCCGAGGGGTGGGGACGCATCGTGATTCACGACCTGGAAGCCGGGGACCGCCGGCCGGTCGGGCCCACCGCCGAGCTGCTGAACTATGCGGCCGCCGTCTCCCCCGATGGCGGGCTGCTGGCGTTCGCCCGCAGCAGCGACGACGGGACCGAGGTCTACCGCTATAACCTCGCGCAGGACTGTTGCTTAGAGCGCTTGACGGTGGGGCGCTTTTCGGATAACCTATCACCCACGTTCAGCCCGGACGGACGCCAGATTGCGTACGTCTCG
>JBDGYO010000443.1:0-4411 GCA_039584015.1 Gemmatimonadota bacterium
CGGCCGCCGATGGTCCGGAGGTGGTGGCCCTCGGTTGAATACACCTCCACCTTCGCCCCCAGCTGGTCACTGACGTACACCTCGTCTCGCCACACATAGAGGTTCGCGGGCCTGGCGAGCCCGCCCGGGTCACGCGGTTGTAGGTCATCCGGGAAGGAATACAGGTATTCTCGCGAGGTCCTGTCGAACACGCGCACGCCCCTCACCGCGTAGTCCGAGATCCAGATCCGATCATCGGTAACGAATACATCCCCGGGCTGTCCCACGCTGTCAGCACCCACATTGCCTTGATACGTGCCCGCGCTGTCCAGCACGAGAACCTCACCTAGGCCGAGGTCGGCCACGTAGAGGTTGCCCGCGTCGTCGACGTGACAGTTCGCCGGCCGCCCAAGGCGCTCCGGACCTCCGGCATACACGTGCTCCAGGGTCCGCTCCTCGAGATCGAGCACCTCGAGGCCCGGAAGCCCGAGGTCACACACGTAGATCTTCCCACCGCCGATCGCGAGCCCGTACGGGCGCACGATGAGACTCACCGAATCGACCTCACTCTCGCCAACCAACCACGACAGGAACGAGCGCGACTGCGGTTCGCGCAGATCCGAGGCTGACGTGATACGCGTGAGGAACTGAATGCGAGCGGTATCGGGAGGTGGCGGGAACACGACCAGCGAGTCCAGGGCGACCGACGACGTGTGCTTCCCACCGCACCCACCAAGGATCAACCCAACGGCCAGGAGTACACCGCCGCGCGACCACGTGTGTGCAACGGACTTCATGCTTGGCAGACTCCCTTCAATGACCGAAGGGGATGACCGTTGCGGGCACCCCCTCCGTACTATAGAGACCAGCGGTCCAACCCGCTACCGCTCGACGGTTCGTTTACTTCGTGTGGCAGTCTCCGCAGAGCGAGGCCGGAGCCAAGCGCAGGAACATGACCTGACCCTCACCGTGAGGATTGTGGCAGCTCGCGCACTCGACGTCACCGCCCCGCAACGGGAGCGAGGTCGGGGTACCAGCCACCAGGTCGCCATCCGTCGAGGCCGCAGCCGCGTAGTCGATGGACACCGGATGGTCGTCACCCAGATTGGTGCCGATGTTGCCGGCGAGTAGGGCCTGGCCATCGGCGCCGCCCCCGAAGTTGTCGACGTTCAGCGTGCCGTCGTGGCACCCCAAACACAGGCGTGAGGACTCGTTGACCGTGCTCGGGTTCGTTTCCATCGTGAGGCTGCTATAGAGCACGGAATAGGTGGCGGCCGTATTCACCGCATGGTTCCACAGCGGACTGATCGTCGTGGCCGGGCTGTGCGGCACGTGGCATGATTCGCACAGGCCGGCGGCAAGCCCGTTGTACTGCGCGGACGAGGGGTTGCCGGCCACGAAGTCGTGGGGACTGTTGTCCACCTGGCTCCAAGCCTGACCCATCGCCGCACCCGCGGGCATCAGCAGCATAGCCACGACAGTCAAGAGTGTCTTCTTCATCCCGCCCTCCTTGAATCCAGCCGGACCGATGGACCACGGCTGAAGAGAAAACCGCACTGTTCGCTGCACACATCATAGGCGAGCGAGCGAATCACCACTGTGATACTCGTCATAAAGTGCTTTTCATCTTTCGTGTGACATCAGTCATAGTGAACGACTCGAAATTGGCGCATCCATACTGCGCGAGCTTCAGGCGAAATTCATCGATCCTTCATACGCCGAGAACGGATGTGCGAGTGAAGTTGTCGGCAATGCCGGGTGCGACGTCGTCAGACAGAGCGTGTGGCAACGATGTCGCAGGCATTCGACACGTTCACACGGAGACAGGCCAGGGACGCAGCATGGCATGCAGGAGGTTGGGTCGGGCTGTTGCGGCAACCGCGATCACATCGATCGTCGGCTGTAGCACGGCCGCGTCCGTCTTCCTCGACCTGCCCGAGAAGCGCGAACAACCGGCCGCACCGACCCTCGCTGCAGCGGGCACGGCTGTTCCGCTTCAGGACACCGTCAGACCGCCCATCGAATCCACCCTGAACGCCGACAGCGCCCTCGCGCTGCTCCCGACAGACGCCGCCGGAGACGTCGACTGGGTGGCTGCACTCCGTTCGGGCGTCGTGCGACCCAGGGCGTACGATTTTCGAATCAAGGGTCCGAACGAGATGTTCGACGCCCTGTTCCCCCACTCTTCCCACGTTGCGTGGATGACGTGCGAGGCGTGCCATCCCTCGATCTTCCCGTACCGCGGCACCCCGATCGCCATGAAGGAGATCAACTCGGGTGAATCCTGTGGCCGGTGCCACGGGACGGTCGCGTTCCCCCCGTCGACCTGCTCGCGATGCCACCCGGCCATGCCGGCACCGTCACCGCGCCAGACGCAGTTGAGACACGACATCCTGCCGGCCCGCGCCGACAGCGACAGCCCGAGCTCGTCGGGCGATTACCCCCGGGCCCGCTTCGCCCATTGGGTGCACCGCATCCGCTACCAGTGCTCGGCATGTCATCCGCGTCCCTTCGCCATGCGCGCCGGCAGCGACACGCTCACCATGAGCACGATGCAGAAGGGAGAAGCGTGCGGCGCGTGCCATGACGGGGAGGCCGCCTTCTCGCTCCTGAATTGCACCACATGCCACGCGACGCCGAGCGAGGAAGGAGAGACGGGCCCCTGACTCGCCTCGGGACGCTGCTCACGGTCTTGGCGGTGGGCTTGCCCGTCCAGGCGGCCCTCGCGCAGAGCCCCGTAACGCTCTCATCCGGGCAAGGGCAGATCGGCGTGGAGTTCCTGGGGCTGTGGTCAGACTACGACCTGAGACCCGGGATTCGCCAAACGAACTTCAGGGAGTGGGCCGAAGCCCGCGTGCGCGGCGCGATTCTGGACCCTCGCTTCCTCAGCCTGCGGTTGCGCATCAGACCGGAATGGCAGCAGTCCAGCTGGGGTGGCGAGACAAACGCGCCCGATCAGACGGCGGTGCGCCTCGGCTGGAACGGGTCGCTCGTGCTGCTGCGGGACCGGCCAATCTCGCTCACCGTGGGCACACTGCGTTCCAGCGCGACCACCCGTAGCCAGCTCGGCGCCGAGACCGAGGTCGCTCGATCGGAGTTGACGGGATCCGTGAACGCCCGGCTGCGCTACCTGCCCATGCGGCTCTCGTTTCGCCGGTACACGCAGGACCACGATGTCCGCGGCGGTCCGCAACCCGTACGTCAGTGGTTCACCAGCAGCCGCCTGCGCCTGAGCGCAAAGAACACGAAGACGCAGCTGTTGCTCGAGCGGCACTGGTACGACGACCGACTGCAGCAACCGAACGACTTTGCGGAGTCGCACGGTTGGCTCCACCATACTTTCCGCTGGGGCAAGGGCAGCAGCATCGAGTCCGACGTGGACTACGTCGATCGGTCGGGCGGCTACCACTACCGCAACCTGTCCTGGTGGGAGCGGGTGCATCTGCAGCACACGCGGACGGTGCACTCCGAATACGAGTTCCGCATGGGTTCGACACGGTCGGGGCTCGGATCGAGCAACTTCCGCTGGTTGGCCACCGCCGTGTCGTTTCCCGTGACATCCGGCCTGCGAGCCCGGATCGAGGGGTCTTCACACGTGACGCGGTTCGACATCGGCCATGAGAGCATCCTGCGGGCCGGACCGCGGCTGGAGTTTGTCACGGGATTGCCGTGGCGTTCACGGCTCAGCGTCGGAACGTCGCTCATGTACGAGCGAGCCACGCAGCAACCCATGGGAAACGGATGGGTCGCCGTGGCCGGTGAGCGACACATCTTGGACGTGCAGGGCGGCTTCTTTCTCGATCGGGCCGCCGTCGACCTCACCTCGGTTCGCGTCCTGAGCCCTGACCGCACGCTGGTCTACCAGTCTGCTCTCGACTACCAGCTCGCCGAGTCGGGGCCTTTCGTCGAAGTCGTAGTACTACCCACCGGCCGGATTCAGGTTGGCGACACGCTCCTCGTAGATTACAGGCATCAGCTCGTCCCCCAGGCAGGTAAGGAGCAGTTGGTCGCCACGCTGGACGTACACATCTCCACCGGGCCTTTCCTGGCATACTCCCGCTCACGACTCACCGGTAGACTGGGGGTCGATGAGCCTTCCCCGCTGCCCGTGCCGACGGGCAACGCGGTCGCCAGCTTGCGCGATCTCGACGAGATTGCCTTCGGTCTGCGTTTCCGTAGCAGGCTCCCGCTTGGTCGAGCCGATGCAGGCATCGAGCGCTCCGTGCGCAGGGCCGAGACCTTCCGTATCGAGACCCTCGAGCTGAGGGCGAATTGGAGCTTCAATCTCGGCTCGGACGTGCTCGGCTCCGTCCAGGGGGCCGCGGCACGAACGGAAGGAACGGACGGTCCCTCACGCACACTCTCCGGCAACGCCTCGATCGTGTGGTGGGCGCACCGCTCCCTGTCGCTGCGAGCGACCCTGGGGTCATGG
>JBDGYO010000444.1:0-2459 GCA_039584015.1 Gemmatimonadota bacterium
GACGAATCCATGCGCCCGTACTCGGTAGTCCAGGAGCGAACTGTCGGCCTGTCGTTGCGTGTGCCGCGCGACCCCGCGCGCCACGAGCGTGACGGTCTGCGGGCTGTTCCACTCCTGAGCCAGCAGCTGAACGGGGGTGAGCGCGAGGAGAACGCCGAGAGCGAGGCGCGGAAGAGACATCACCGCGCAATATCATGGCGCCTGGTGACAGCGGCAAGCGTGCTGCTCGGGGCGGCCGCGTGCAGCGACCTGGGGCCGGTCGAGGACACCACCCTCTCGACGCAGGAGTTGTTGGTGCTTCCCGCGCAGGCGGGCACACCGGCCGTGTCGCAGTCCAGCTTCTTCGTGCCGAACAACGCGACAACGGTGCGCCGCCTGCTGCACGCCGACGCCTTCAACACGCTGTACCTGGAGCTGCGCTTCCCGAACGGCTCGCTCCGCAGCCTGAATGACCAGCCCGTGGCAGCCGACGATTCGGTGGCGGTCACGGTACAGCCGCGCTCGGGAGCCTACGGCCTCGTCCTCTCGCCCAACGGCGTGGGGTTCACGTCGGTGCGACCCGAGGTCACCTTCTCGTTTGCCCTGTACGGCGATCTCGCCGTGGCCGACAATTCCGCGACCTACGCCTCGCGCTCCGAGTACGCCGTCACCCTCGCGTTGTGGTTCGAGATCACCCCGGGACGGTGGCGCCGGGTCAGCGGCTCCGGGTTCGACGGCGCCGATGCCGTCACCGGGCCGATCGCCGAGCCGGGCACCTACGTGGTGGCAGCCCCCCGATGACGCGGACCACCACGTTCGAGCGCTACTGCGAGCTGGCCGCCGCGGGCGGCGTCGTGCCGGTGATGCGGGAGCTCTCGGCCGACACGCTCACCCCCGTGTCCGCGTTTGCCGCCCTGTCCCGCCCACCGTTCGGGTTCCTGCTGGAGTCCCTGGTGGGAGGCGAGCGGTGGGCGCGCTACACCTTCCTCGGTACGGAGCCAAGCGAGGTGCGGCGCTACCGCCGGGGCGCGGTGGAGTGCTGGACTCCGAGCGGCGGCTGGGAGCCCGGGGGCGAGGCCGCGGATCCCCTGGCCGACATCGCCAGGCGGCTCCGGACCCTCCGGCCCGTCGCCATCCCCGGGCTGCCCCGCTTCACCGGCGGCGCCGTGGGCTTTCTGAGCTATGACGCGGTGCGCGCCATCGAGCGCCTGCCGGGAGGCCCGAGGGACGACCTCGACCTGCCCGACGCGGCCTTCATGATCGCCGACACCCTGGTCATCATCGACAACGCATTCGCGCGTGCGATCGTGGTGGCCAACACGCACGTCGCCGAGGGCGCGGACCGCGCGGCACTGTTGCGGGAATACGACCGTGCCAGCGAACGCATCGAGAGCGCGTTGGGCCGACTCGCGTCGCCGCCCACCCTGGCTCCCCTCGCCATCGAGGGCGGCGACCTCGCCACGCCCGACACGCCGTACCGTCGAGAGGCGTTCGAGCGCGACGTCGCCCGCATCAAGGACTACATCCGGGAGGGCGACGCCTTCCAGGTCGTGCTGTCGCGGCGCCAGGACGTGCCGTGCGCGGCGCCGCCGCTCGACGTCTATCGCTCCCTGCGGATGCTCAACCCGGCGCCATATCTCTACGCCCTCACCCTCGACGACCTGCACATCGTCGGCAGCTCTCCGGAAGTGTTGGTCCGGGTCGAGGATGGCGAGATCACCGTGCGACCGATCGCCGGTACGCGATCCCGCGGCGCGAGCCCCGACGAAGATGCCGCGCTGGCGGAAGAGCTCCTGGCCGACGAGAAGGAGCTCGCCGAGCACGCGATGCTGGTGGATCTGGGACGCAACGACGTGGGCCGGGTGGCCGAGTTCGGCTCGGTGCGGGTCACGGTCGACAAGGCCATCGAGCGCTACTCCCACGTGCAGCACATCGTGAGCGAGGTGCGCGGCCACCTGCGATCCGAGCTCGACGCGGTGGACGCGCTGCGGGCGTGCTTCCCCGCCGGCACAGTGTCGGGTGCCCCCAAGGTCCGCGCCATGGAGATCCTGGATGCACTCGAGCCGACCCGCCGCGGACCATATGCCGGCGCCGTTGGGTACATCGGATGGGGCGCGACCACGCTGGACACCGCGATCGCGATCCGCACCGCCATCCTGCGGAACGGCCGCGCCCACGTGCAGGCCGGCGCCGGGATCGTGGCCGACAGTGATCCGCGCCGTGAGTACGTCGAGACGGAGGACAAGGCGGGGGCCGTGCTGCGGGCGCTCGCCCTGGCGAGCGGTCGCTAGCGGACGCATCTTACCGCCAGCAAAGGAGTTGTGGATTGAGCGCGTTCAAGCTCTTGAGCACCACTGGTGACCTGATCATCGATCTGACGCAGCCGCGCACGGTCGTGGTCGGTCGAGCGGTCACCAGTGACATGCCGATCTACGACCCCACCGTGTCACGCCGGCACGCCGAGGTGTCCCTCTCCGACG
>JBDGYO010000445.1:0-2455 GCA_039584015.1 Gemmatimonadota bacterium
CTCCCGTAGCGATCCAAAGTGTTCCTATTTGCACTACGACGAGTGGTGCGTGGTGTTTCGCCTTGTTAGACGCGTGGAGATGAGCGAAAGGTTGCAGGGGAGAAAGAAAAAGGCAAGAAAGACACTCCCGTTTGTGGATCCATCTGCCGGTGAGAAACGAAAAGCGGCGGGCTCACCTCGAGCCCGCCGCTCTTGCATCAATCTGCTGTCTGCTCTACAGACTCAGCCAGTAGTTGATCTTCACCATCAGCGTGTTTGCGGACGGCGCGTGCCACAGATCGTCGAGCTGCGAGCCGAGCTTGAACGTGCCGTCGTTCTCGGAGCCGCTGCGCCCGTGCTGCCACACGAGGAACACGGTTGAGCCCAGCATGTACTCCCAGCGCAGCACGACGTTGGAGCGGAACGACAGCACCGTGAAGTTGGGGTTCCCGAGGTCGATGTCGGTATTGCCGTCGAGGTTGAGGTCCACGGTCGTGTTCCCGTCCGCGTCCGTGGTCAACTGGTCGTCGGTGTAGACGAAGAACTGATCGTCGAAGGTGGCGCCGCGCGGGTTGTCTACCTGCTTGTAGCGGTCGTACGCCCCGGCCGATACGAAAGGCTCGGCGTAGACCTGCAGCGAGAGCGTCGGGGTGAAGGTGAGATTCGCCCGGAACGTCATGCTCACGGTGGTCTGGTCGATCTCTCCGAACACGTACTGGGTCGAGCCGAGGGCCTCGTCGGTCTGCAGGTACTGCCAGGTGCTGAAGCGGCGCGAGAGCTCGGGAGCCAGCATGAAGTCCATGTTGCTCGCCAGCCGCCACGACACACCGGTCTCGAGCCCCCAATACCAGGACCCGCTCTGGTCCTCGCGGCCGAACCACCCGCTGATCTCACCGCTGAAGGTCTTGCGCTGGTCGGTCCAGAACCCCCACCAACCATTGGTCTCGGCCGGCGTCAAGAAGCCGGGCCCACCGCGGAGCGGGGTACTGGAGAGCCCGCCGGTCTGGCGCCCGATTCCCCCGTAGCCACCCCAGTAGTTGCTGAACGTCCAGTTGAAGTTGACGTTTCCGCCGGCGTTCACGTGGTCCCAGCCGTAGTTCCACACCGACCACTGGTTGAAGTTGAGGAAGAAGCGGCGGAACACCTTGCCCGGCTCGAGCCAGCGCCGCTGCGCCCACATCCACTGGTTGTGGTAGTCCGCGTCCCGCTGGAATCCCACATCGTTGACCTCGAACCCAGGCGAGCGGGTCGACACCCCGGCCGCGCCGCGCCAGTTACCGGTACGTTTTTGGAACGTGACGTCCCCGGCAAAGCCCCCCAGCGAGGTACGCGTGGGGTCGTACGTCACGTAGTCGTTGTCGGGCCGCTGATAGTAGCGAGCCGAGGACAGCTGCGTGTTGTCGATCGCCTCGGCGCTGCCGCGCACGTGGCTCCCCACGATATATCCGTCCACCGAGTAGCGGTCACCCAAGAAGCGGTGGTCCACGTTCATGCCGAGCGTAAAGGCATCGCTCCGCAGCCAGTCGAGGTTGTCGGTCAGTCCCCGGTGCATCCCGGTGCCGAACAGCCCGATCTGCGTCTGGCCCCCGCGGAAGTCCCGTGCGACCCGGGCCACGCCGTACCAGGTGCGGGGCTCCACTACGTCGCGAAACTCGGTGCCCACGCTGTCGACGGAGCGTGCCTCCTCTTCGGCCGTGAGCGCACCGGTGAAGCCGAGCGTCCAGCCGTCGGACGTCTTCCCGCTGAGCTTCGCGGCGCCGAGGATGGTGGTCCATCGGCGGCTCTCGGCGTAGCCACCGCGGTCCTCGGCGGAGCCCTGCGGGCGGCGCCCGATACGCCGCGTGTAGAACAGCTGCTCCGCCCCGCCACCGAGGGAGAACCGGAACATGTCCAGTCCCTCGAGGAAGAACGGACGCTGCTCGGGGAAGAAGGTCTCGAAGGCCGAGAGATTCACTACGGCCGGGTCGGCCTCCACCTGCCCGAAGTCGGGGTTGATGGTGCCCTGCAGCGTGAAGTTGGAGGTCAGGCCGACGGTGAAGTCGGCGCCGGCCGCCGCGTTCTGCTCTTTCCCGGTCAGGAAGGGATTGCCGTCCTCGCCGGGTGCGCGGGTGCCGGTGGCCGACACGTAGGGCAGCACCTCGACGCGGCGGGGCGGCTTCACGCCTTGGAGTCCCACCAGGTCGCCGAACTGCGAGACCATGCCCGACTGGTCCTTCGGGGGCATGCGCCAGTACTGCTCCTCGTTCAGGCGGTTGATGCGGCGATACACGTTGAACCCGAACTGCTCCTGGTTGGCCGAGAAGCGCAGCTGGCTGAACGGGATGCGGAACTCCGCTGTCCACCCTTCGGGATCGCGCGACGTGGCGACGTCCCACACCGCATTCCAGGAGTCGTCCCGGTTGTTGTCGTCGTACATGTAGATGTCGCGCTTCACGCCGGCGGCATTCACCATGAAGTAGAATGCCGTGCGCCGGTC
>JBDGYO010000446.1:0-2704 GCA_039584015.1 Gemmatimonadota bacterium
TTCGACAGCGTGTGCTCGAACACCGGCAGCCCATCGCAGAGCGTGAGCGAGTCGAGCAGCCTCAGCGTTTTCTTGCGCAGCGCGAGGTACGTCCCTCGGTCCACGGCACTCAGGCACTCTCCACATACCCAGGCTGTAATGGCGGTCAGGTCGGACAGGGTTTGTGGGGATCGCGCCAGCGCAACGCCGAGTCGCGCAGAGATGGCGATGCTGCCGCTGGTCTGTCCAAGAATCTCCAGCACCTCGTCCGCGCACGCGCCCAGTGCCGCCTCATCCTCGGTATCAATCCCCCGCATTGCCTCGACGATGGCCCCTTTCATGCCCAGGTGCGCTTGCTCCCTGCGCACTGCCGGCACAGGCCGCAATTCCTCCTGCTGCCCACTGAGCACCTGGGGCGCATCGGGATCCCCCGCATCGTGAAGCCTGGGCATCAACTCTTCTCTCTCGAACGCGCGATACTCGGGCGATGGCGGCATCGGCGGGGGCTGCGGCAATGGCGGCAAGACGGGCCTGGGCACCTGATACTGCCCTACTATCTGCTGAGCTGTAGCGCGGGTGATGGACTCCCCGTTCGTGGCGCGCTGGATAGCCTCAGTGCGGGCAGCGATAGGCGCGGACGGCTCGGATAGCAGGTAGAGGGCAGAAGGGGCGAATGAGGTTGTTTCCAAATTGGAAACAGAGAAAGCGCGATGGACATTTATCAGGCGGTAGGCGGTCCCTATGCTCAGGCCCGACTCTTGTTTCACCCACTGGACGAACGTCCCATTGGAGGAAGAAAGGTGCTGTTGGACATCTGCAAGGATACGACCCATGCGCCACAGGTTGACGGCGGTGTTTTGGGCCAACCTGGAGAGGCTTTGGGCGTGCTGGCGCAATGCCTCTCGGGATGGGGCGTCGATTGCCCCGTAGTCGAACGAGTCAGCTTGTTTTCTTAGAACCAACGCCTCGTTCAGATACAATCTCCGCGTGATGCGCTCTGGACCCGGCGCTGAGGAGGGGGGTCCAGAGCCCCAGTGCCGGGGTCCAGAGCGTACCACCGCTGGGCCGTGCCGCCCCGGTTCCGGCGAGTCCGCTATGCTAGGCGGCACGGCCCCCGAAAGGAACACAGACATGTTCAGTATACCTGAAAACGAGCCTTGGGTCAAGCATTGTTATGCAACCTCAACAATCGTTCAGGGCGCGCCTGCTTGACAGGGGACACGCACTGCGGTACACTGAATGACAGAGAGGTGACAGCTTTCCGACAGAAAGGCAACAGACAGATGACCACCGCCCTAGAACCCCGCCAAGACATTGCCCCCGTCAACATTGGGAGCGCCTTCGATCTGATGCTTCCCCTCACAGACCGTTCGGAAGCCATGTTGACCATCCTCGAACTGGCTGCACACCTGACCATCGAGAGAGAGGAACGGGACAATCCCGATGCCTACGCGGATCCAGACTTCCGCCGGCAGGAGGTCAGGCGCCGGACGCTCAAGGGCGTGGAGGACTTGCGCCTGATCGCCAACATGATGGAGCTGCAATGGGCGATGGAGAATGGACACGAGACCTGGGTGGACGCGGACGGAGCAGAAGTGTCTCTGCTGGAGGTCATCGAGTCACAGATGCCCGATGAGGAACAGCGCAAGTCATCGGGCAGGGCGCGCCAGGTGTGGTCGTTCCTGGACACCGCTCAGGCATTCCGAGAGCAGGGCATCCCCGACCAACGGATCGCGGAGTGCGCCAAGTCCGGCCTGTCGAGCGCCCTGGGCATCACGGCGGCAACCCAGCGAAAACTGGCAGACGTGACGCCCCCGGATGAACTGCAAGAGATCTACGAGGAGCTGATCGAGGCGGCTGCGGAGACCACGAACCTGGACACGCTCAGGAAGAAGTGCCGCCAGATGGTAGACCCCACCGACACGCCCCCTCCCCCTATTCACTACTCGGTAGAGCCTGATGGCGATGACGATTTCTGGTTGGTCGCACGCCCCTCTCGGGATCAGTGGACCGAGTTGGTCCTGCGCCGCCTCAAGGATGTCCTTGAGATAGACAAGCTGCTCCCCGAGGCGTTCGCCCGCTATTGGCGCGAGGGCGTCCCAGTGGGACGGACCTAAATCTGTAGCTCCAACCAGTCTAACTGATGGTCGATGTCGGATGCCTGTATCTGCCAAAGGGCGTTCATGATGGCCTTCTTCACGGCGAGATTAAACCACACACCAGCCAAAGCCATTGCTTCTTGCAAGATCAATATAGCCGCGATACGGTCATTGGAGGCGCGCATCTTGTACGCCAGGCTAGGTTTTAGTTTGATTTTCATCTGGGCCTCTCTCTAATCACACAACCCCCTAGCCCAACACTCCCTCGCCACCGCGCTCAAATTCGTCACCCGCACCCTGGCCCACCCCGGATACAGGGGCCAAGTAGCGACCCACGGTGCCACGTCCACCACGATGGACAGTCCGCCAATCAAACGAACCCGAGTCATACACGCGGGCCATGAACGACCGTGTGGTGCCGTCCGGCAGGTACTCCAGGACGTGCACGAGGTCTCCGCAGCGGACCTCCCCCGAGTCGAACTTGGCCTTGGGGAATGCGACCCAGGGGTCGGTGTTCTCTGAATAGACCAGCGGAAAGTCGGGCCGGTCGCAGACAAGCGGGTCGCCTATCTCTCCTAGATAGATGGTTCCTGCGCCTTCTATTGTGTGGAGAGCGATGAGGGCGA
>JBDGYO010000072.1:0-18180 GCA_039584015.1 Gemmatimonadota bacterium
CCGCTTCAAGCAGCCGGCGGAGCTGGACGACGCGTTCATGACCATCGTCCGGGAGGGATACGCCGTCGGGCGGCAGGAGCATCTGGAGCGCGCACCCCGCAAGCCCAGGCGACGGCAACGCAAGAGCGGCAAGGGCAAGCGGGTCCCGGACGAGAAGCAGCCCGCGAGCGGCGAGAGCCCCCAGCAGGAGGAGAAGGCAACGGCGGGCAGGCCGCAAACTGCTGCCACGAGCGATGCCCCGAAGCAGGAGAAGCCGCAGTCCAAGCAGGCGCCCGCCAAGAAGCGTCCGGCCCGCAAGCGTAAGCCCGCCAAACGCGCGAGCAAGAAGGGGGCGAGCAAGAAGACCGGCGACAAGAAGCCGCCCGCCGCGCAGAAGCAGAAGAAGGAGAAACCCAAGCCCGCCAAGAAAGACGCCTCGTGACGCTCGGCGACGGCAGCGCGCCGGCGACGTCCCAGGAACTCATCAAGCGACTCCAGAATCTCGAGATCGAGGTGCCCCTGCTGGAACACGAGGCCGTGTACACCGTGGAGGAGGCCAAGGCGGTGCGCGGCGACCTCGAAGGGTGCCACACCAAGAACCTCTTTGTCCGCAACAAGAAAGAGGCGATGTGGCTAGTGACCTGCCTAGCCGACCGAGCCGTCGACCTCAAGTGGCTTGGGGAGCACATCGGCGCCGGACGGCTCTCCTTCGGCAGCGCGCAACGCCTCATGAAGTACCTCGGCGTGACTCCGGGCGCGGTGTCGCCCTTCGCGGTCGTAAACGACACCGAGCGCAAGGTGCGGGTCGTGCTCGACCGCGAAGTACTGAAGCGGGAACCGATCAACTTCCACCCGCTGGACAACCGCATGACCGTGACCATCGGCGCCGAGGACTTCCTGCGGTTCCTCGAAGCCGAGCGCCACTCGCCGCAGATCATCAACTTCCCGTAGCGGCGCGCACTTGCGCCGCGTATTGATCACGCGGATACTCTCGAACCGACTGATGCCGATCACCTACCGCATCGACGCGAAGCGAGGCCTCGTCCTCACCGCCGCCACCGGCGTGCTCACGGATGACGAGCTGCTGGAGCACAAGCGCGCGCTCGCGGCCGACCCCGCGTTCTCACCGGGTATGCGGCAGCTCTCGGACGTGCGGGGCGTGGAGCAGCTGGCCGTCACCCCCGACGGGGTGCGGCTGATGGCGGCGCTCGACCGGGATCAATCAGACCAGCTGGGTGACTACAGACTTGCCATTGTCGCCGGTGCCGATTTCGTGTTCGGCACGGCGCGCATGTACCAGAACATGACCGACGATCAACTGGCCCACGTCCAGGTGTTCCGTGACATGGGGGAGGCGCGGGCGTGGCTGGGGCAGCCCCCCGATGACGGTGCGTAGACGGGTTCGCCTCGTCCACGCCAACGCCGCCGAGGGGAAGGAGAAGGCTGCGCTCCTCCGCAAGGCCGGCTACCAGGTGGCATTCGAGCCGGTGACACCCACCCTCCTGAAGAAGCTGCGCGACAGGCCACCTCAAGCACTGGTGATCGACCTGTCGCGCACCCCGTCGCACGGGCGTGACGTGGCCGTGGCGGTGCGTCACTGGAAGACGACGCGGCATGTGCCGATCGTCTTCGCCGATGGCGACCCCGCGAAGATCGCGAAGATCAAGCAGTTGGTGCCCGACGCCGAATACGCCCCCTGGAGACGGGTCAGGAGCGCGCTGAAACGCGCCATTGCCCATCCGCCTCGGAAGCCGGTCAAGACGGCCTCGGTATTGGCGGGCTACTCGGGCACGCCGCTTCCCAAGAAGCTCGGCATCAAGCCTGGCCTCACCGTGGGCCTCGTCGGGGCCCCGAAGGGTTTCGAGAAGACGCTGGGCCAGCTGCCCGAGAACGTAATCCTGCGCCGGCCGGCGCGTGGCAGGTGTGACCTGCTGATCTGGTTCCCCACCTCCAGGAAGAACCTCGAGCGCCGGGTGGCGAAAATGGGGGCCACCACCGGCCCCGGAGGTATCTGGATTGCGTGGCCCAAGCAGGCCTCGGGCGTCGAGACCGACTTGACCCAGACCGAAGTGCGCAGGGCGGGCCTCGACCACGGTCTGGTGGACTACAAGATCTGCGCCATCGATGCCACGTGGTCCGGGCTCAAGTTCGCGAGGCGCTCCTGAGCCCCGCGGTAGCCTCTGGCGCGACCGACCCGGCACCAGCACTTTGACATTGGTCGTTCCGTAGTTCACTCGCACTCCATCCCGGAGGCGACCATGAAGCCGGCACTACTCGTCACCCTGATCTTCCTGTGCATCGTGGCGTTCGGCCACCTGGTACGGGTCCTCCTGGGGATCGAGCTCCTCGTCGGTAGACAATCGGTCCCGCAGTGGCCGAGCGTCGTCGCGACTGTCGCGCTCTTCGCCCTGGCCGTGTGGCTCTACCGCGAGCAGGGAGCGAAGTGAACACGGCCCGCTTCGTCCTCGCGCTCCTCTCCATTGTGATGGTGCCGCCGGCGGTCGTGCACTGGCTCGTGGTCCACCCGTTCGCTCGGTTCTGGCGCAGGATCGGCACCCCGACGAGCTACATCATGCTCACTGCCGTGTATGTGGCGGTGGCTGCGGCGATGTACGCCGTGAGCGGGCCGATCCTGGCCGTAGAGTTCGGCACCAACTGGATCCTCATCGGCCTCGCCGTCGTGGTGTACCTGGCGAGTGTGGTCATTGAGATCCGCTGCCGCCGATTGCTGTCGGCTCGCATGCTCCTGGGAGGACCCGAGCTCAATCCAAAGACGGGGCCGGGCAGGTTGCTCACCGAGGGGATCTACGGCCGGGTGCGGCACCCTCGGTACATCGCCGTCCTGCTGGGCATGATCGCCGTCGCCCTGTTCTGTAACTACCTCGGCCTCTACGTAGTCGTGGCGCTCACCGTTCCCGGGCTGTATGTCGTCGCCGTGCTGGAGGAGCGAGAGTTGCTCGAGCGGTTCGGCACCCAGTATCGGGACTACATGGAGCGCGTGCCGCGGTTCGTGCCCAAGAAGCAGCAGCCCGCCTGAGATGGCCCGGTACTACACGACTCCCCCTGCCATCGTCAAGCGGAACGCCATTCTGTTGGCGGCATCCATCGTCACCACCTTCGCGGTGCTGCGCGTAGCGCTCTTCATCTCGCCCGACTCGGACTTCAACGTGGGTTCGTACAACATCCACCATTTGTTCACGGGTCTGCTGTTGATCACGCTGGGCGGGATTCCGCTCGCCGTGTTCCGGGGGTTCACCCGCCGCCTCGACCTCGCGCTCGTCGTGTTCGGGGTCGGCCTGGGCATGGCCCTCGACGAGTGGGTGTACCTGATCGCCACCGAGGGCTCGAACGCGGCGTACCTGCTTCCCATCTCGTGGTGGGGCGGCATCACCCTCATCGCACTCGCTTGCGCCTACACCGTGGCGCTGGTCCTGTACCGCACCTGGCTGCGGCCACACGACGAACACCGGAACACGACCCCTTCCGATGGAGCACACCCATGAGCGATCAGCCGGCGCGGACCTGCCTCTCCTGCCACAGGGGACCGGATCAGACACCTCTCATCACGCTCGAGTACCGGGACACGACATTGTGGATCTGCCCACAGCATCTTCCCGTGCTGATCCACGATCCCGCCCGGCTGATTGGGGTTCTGCCCGGAGCCGAGCAGCTGCGGCCGGCGGATCACCACGATTGACGGGCATAAGGGGAACCAATGATCCGCCGTATCGACGACTTCACACACGACTGGGAGCACGAGCACGGCGCCACGCTCAAGCTGC
Organism: Gemmatimonadota bacterium; assembly: GCA_039584015.1. Lineage (GTDB taxonomy): Bacteria > Gemmatimonadota > Gemmatimonadetes > Gemmatimonadales > GWC2-71-9 > WVYX01. The sequence goes on from JBDGYO010000072.1 coordinate 3,762, forward strand.
TCCGCGCGCTCACCGACGCCTCGCTGGCGCAGCGCGTGACCGACGAAGGACGCTCCATTCAGGACCTCGCCTGGCACATGGTACTTTCCTTGCCCGACACGCTGCGGCGCCTGGGGTTCTCGACGTCGGGGCCCGCGGATGACGCCCCGGCACCCCACAGCGCCGATGATATAGCGGACACGTACGAACGCGTAGCGGGAGAGCTGGCAGACCGGATATCCACGACCTGGACCGACGCGACCCTCGAGGAGTCCGTCTCCATCTTCGGCCAGGAGTGGAAGAAGGGGTTCATCCTCGCGTCCGTGATCCGGCACCAGGCGCACCACCGCGGCCAGCTCACGGTACTGATGCGGCAAGCGCGTCTCACGGTACCGGGGATCTACGGACCCGCCCGGGAGGAATGGGCGGCGATGGGGCGGGAGCCAGAGCGCTGAGCTGCGGCGTGGATTGGAATGTCCCAATCCGGGCACTCCGCGCCCCCGATTCGGCCTAACGGGGTCACGACGGGATGTGATAGATTGGTATCCTCTGACCCAAACGTGACGTGGTGGATGCCGTGAGTCGAATTCTCGTGGTCGACGACGATGACCAGGTGCGTGGGATCCTGCGCAAGCGCCTGGAGAAGAACGGCTTCGAGGTCGGCGAGGCCTCCGACGGGGAAGCGGCCCTGGGCTCGTACCGGGACACGCCCGCGGACGTCGTGATCACCGACCTCGTCATGCCGGGCAAGGGCGGGCAGGGGCTGATCAGGGACCTGCGCCGCGAGTTCCCACAGGCCCGGATCGTGGCGATCTCGGGTGCGCTGGATCAGGACGTGCCCTCGCTGCTGGCCGAGGCGGATCGCCTCGGAGCCCTCAAGACTCTCCCCAAGCCCTTCACGTCGGAGCAGCTGTTCGAGGCCATTGACGGCGTCCTGCAGATGTCGGTCGCCGACCTCCCACCGCCGCCCCCTCTGGAAGAGACGGTAGAGGTCGCCGAGTGGGGAGGACTCGAGTGGTGGATGAGGAAGGAGAGCGCCATCCCGGGCATGAGCTGGGGCACGATCGTTCAGCTCTTCACCCTGATCATCGCCATCGCCGCGCTGGTCATGGTACTCTAGCGGCGTCGGACGCGCGGGTCGCAGGGCGCTCGAGCTACTCGGGCGCCCTTTCTTTCAGATGACGCAGCGGGCAACATCATCCTGCAGGCCACTCGCGGAGACCGACATGCGACGCTACGACCACATCGGCATTCCGACGGCGACACCGCGCGACGGCGAGCAGTATCTCGAGGAGTACGGGATGTACGTGTCAGGCTACGAGCAGAGTGACTTTGGTGTCGAGTGGATGCGCTTCGAGCCGGACTCACCCCTGCCGGAGCTCGTGAGGACCGTGCCTCACGTGGCGTTCGAGGTGGACGACCTGCAGGCCGAGCTCGCCGGCAAGGAGGTGCTGATTGCGCCGAACAGCCCGTCGCCGGGTGTCACCGTCGCGTTCATCGTGGAGAACGGCGCTCCGATCGAATTCCTACAGCGCAAGACCTGACGGCGTCTCCGCACTGTGACCGCCGTGCTATCTTGCGGTGGTACCCGGATCCCCTCGATACCCGTAGAAGCGGGGTGATGACGGTGCACGTGGACATCAAGCGATTCGACATGCCCGATGAGTCACGGACATTCGAGAAGGGCAAGTTCGAGCTGGTGACCATCGGCGACATGACGCTGGGACGGGCGAGCTACGAGCCCGGTTGGAAGTGGTCTGAACACGTTGGGGCGGCAACCGGATCGGCGAGCTGCCAGGTGGATCACATCGGGTTGGTGCTCACGGGCCGTGCCATGGTGCGGATGGACGATGGGACGGAAATCGAGCTCAAGGCCGGTGACCTGTTCGCCATCGGACCGGGGCACGACAGCTGGGTCGTGGGCGACGAACTCTACGTGTCGCTGCACTTCCTGGGCGCCGACGAGTACGCAAAGGAGTAATGAACAGCGCATGCGACGGACGCATCTCACCCGTACGGTCTGGGGACTGCTGACCACACTCGCCCTTGCCTCCGCCTGCTCCGACGCCAAGGGCGTCATCGGCCAGGACACGCTGTTGGAACAGCTGCAGAGTGGCGAGAGCCCCATCATCCTCGACGTGCGCACGCCGCGGGAGTACAAGCAGGGCCACCTACCCAGCGCGGTCAACCTCCCGTATCAGCAGATTGGCCGGCGCATGGCGGAGCTCGAGCAGATCAGAGGCCGTCAGGTGGTCGTCTATTGCGAGGTGGGCCCCCGGGCTCGGGTGGCCCAATCCATGCTCGAACAGGCAGGCTTCACCGATGTGCAGCACCTCGCGGGCGACATGGCCGGGTGGCGCCGAGCCCGCCTACCTGTTTCCAGGTAGGGAGGCGCCGGTCACACTCCCGTGACGCTCCAGGCGCAGCGGCCCGCCCTCAGCAGCGACGAGGCCATCCGTCTCGCCGAGGAGCTCTACGGTCTCACGGGCGCCTTACAGTCTCTCCCCAGCGAGCGCGATCAGAACTTCCAGCTGACGACTCCGAGCGGGGAGTCGTTCGTCCTCAAGGTCTCCGGAGCCGCTGAGGCTCCGGATCACCTCGAACTCCAGAACGCCACGCTGCACTGGCTCGCCGACCACGACGGCGAGGCACTCGTACCCCGCTTGCGCCCGACCAAGAGTGGCGAGCGAATGACCGTGCTGGACGGAGTCGACGCCCAGGCCCATCGCGTACGGCTGTTCAGCTGGCTTCCGGGCACCCCCCTGGCCAACGCACGGCCTCACACGCCCGGACTCCTTACGGATCTAGGGCGGCGGCTGGGCTACCTCGTGGGTGCGCTCCAGGGGTTCACGCACCCGGCTGCCACGCGCAGCGGCTTCATGTGGGACCTCGGACGGGCGCCGGAGGTCATCACCGCGCACCTCGACGCAGTCGACCCAATGCGGCGGCACCTCATCGAGGACGTGTTGCGGCAGTGGGAGACCGTCGTTGCCCCGATCTGGCCGGAGCTGCGGCGCAGTGTCGCCTATAACGACGCCAACGACCACAACGTGCTGGTGAGCGCCCCGTCGCCCGAGCGGCACGTGACGGGATTCATCGACTTCGGCGACATGCTGGAAACGTGCACGGTGAGTGATCCCGCCATTGCCATGGCGTACGCGATGCTCGGCAAACCGGACCCCGTGGCGGCGGCGGCACGGGTGGTGGCGGGCTTCCACGAAACTTTCCCGCTCACCGAGCCCGAGCTCGAAGCGCTCTACACGCTCGCCCATGCGCGGCTCGCCACGAGCGTGTGTTACTCGGCGCACCGCCGTGCCACGGAGCCCGCGAACGACTACCTCGTGATCCACGAGCAGCCCGCGTGGGACGCGCTGGAACGCCTGGCCGACGTGCACCCGCGGCTCGTGCGCAACGTGTTTCGCGAACGCTGCGGCCTGCCACCCTGCCCGGCGAGCGCCGGTGTCGTCGCGTGGCTCGAGGCACACGCCGATGAGCTGGGCCCGCTCGTCGAGTCCGATCCGCGGGAAGCTCGGCACCTGGTCTTCGACCTCTCGATTGGGAGCCCGGAGCTGGAGGACCCGCACGGGATCGTCGGGTCGGAGGCGTTCACGGATCTGCTCTTCAGAAGCATGCGGCGAGAGGGAGTGAGCCTGGGCATCGGCCGGTACGATGAGGCACGCGCGATCTATACGAGCGCGGCGTTTGCCGGCACCGAGGGAGAGCACCCCGAGCGCCGTACCGTGCACCTGGGAGTGGACCTCTTTCTCGAGCCCGGCGCGCCGATCCTGGCTCCACTCGATGGCCACGTCCACAGCGTGCGGAACAACGCCGACGCGCTGGACTATGGCCCCTCGGTGATCCTCGAGCACTCACCGACCGGCGGCCCAACGTTCTACACGCTCTACGGGCACCTGGCCGAGGACGTGCTCGCCCTCGAGCCGGGAACGTCCGTCGCAAAGGGTGACGCCTTCGCGCGCATCGGGGAGTTCGACGTGAACGGCCATTGGCCGCCGCACCTCCACTTCCAGATCGTCACCGACGTGCTCGATCGAGTTGGCGAGTTCCCCGGAGTGGCCGCGCCGAGCGAGCGTGCCGTCTGGCTCGGCCTGTCACCCGACCCCAACCTCGTGCTCCGTCTCCCCGACGGCGTGCGCGCCGAGGATCGTACGAAACGCGCGGCACTGCTGGCCGCGCGCCGCGCACGGCTCGGTCCCAACCTGAGCCTGCACTACGTGGATCCGCTCCACATCGTGCGGGGCAGGGGCCAGTACCTCTACGACGAGGTCGGCCGCTCCTACCTCGACTGTGTGAACAACGTATGCCACGTGGGGCACTCGCACCCGCGCGTGGTACGGGCGGCCCAACAACAGATGGTGGTGCTCAACACCAACACCCGCTACCTCCACGAGCACCTGGTACGCTATGCCGAGCGGCTGAGTGCGTTGCTTCCCGATCCCCTACGGGTCTGTTACTTCGTCTGCTCCGGTAGCGAGGCCAACGAGCTCGGACTTCGCATGGCACGGGAGCACACCGGACGTACCGACCTCGTCGTGCTGGACGGGGCGTACCACGGCAACACGGCGGCCCTCATCGACGCGAGCCCGTACAAGTTCGATGGCCGGGGCGGGCGCGGGGCACCGCCCCATGTCCACAAGGTCGTAATGCCCGACGACTACCGCGGCCCCTACCGGCGGGAGGACCCCGACTGTGGCCTGAAGTACGCCACGCACGTGAAGCAGGCGCTCGAGGACGCGCAGCGGGAGCGCCGCGACGTCGCAGCCCTCATCACCGAGACACTGCTGGGCTGCGGCGGGCAGATCGAGTTCCCGCCCGGATACCTTGCGACCGCGTACGCCCATGCCAGGGCGGCCGGCGCGGTGTGCATCGCCGATGAGGTACAGGTGGGATTCGGGCGCGTCGGTACCCACTTCTGGGGATTCGAGACGCAGGATGTGATCCCCGACATCGTCACACTCGGCAAGCCCATCGGAAACGGACACCCTCTCGCGGCCGTAGTGACGACACCAGAGATCGCCGCGTCGTTCGACACCGGGATGGAGTACTTCAACACGTTCGGTGGCAATCCCGTCTCCTGCGCCGTGGGGCTGGCGGTTCTCGACGTGTTGCGTGACGAGCGGCTGCCGGAGCACGCCCTGGAGGTCGGCACGCACCTCAAGGAGTCGCTCGCGGGCCTCGCCGAGCGGCATCCCGTGGTGGGCGATGTCCGCGGCCGCGGGCTCTTCCTCGGGATCGAGCTGGTGACGGACCCCGAGACGCGCACCCCGGCCACTGATATCGCGCGCTACGTCGTGGAGCGCATGAAGGATCACGGCATCCTGCTCAGTACCGATGGCCCCGACGACAACGTGCTCAAGATCAAGCCCCCGCTCCCCTTCGCTCGGAGCGACGCCGACCGCTTCGTCGAGGTCTTGGACACTATCCTGGGAGAGGATGTCGTCCGGCTTGCGGTGGAGGCGGACGCGGTCGCATGATACGCACTCTCCTGGAGGTGGCATGCGACGCGTCACGGGCATCGGCGGGATCTTCTTCAAGTCGCAGGATCCCGAGCAGCTAAAGACCTGGTACCAGCAGCACCTCGGCATCATCCCCGACCAGGACGGCTACATCTCGTTCGAGTGGCGCGAGAAGGACGATCCGGACATCGTCGGCCACACCGTCTGGGGGCCGTTCAAGGACGACACGAAGTACTTCCAACCCAGCACCAAGGGGTTCATGTTCAACTTCCGGGTCGAGAACCTCGACGCGCTGCTGAAGCAGCTGCGCGCAGAGGGGATCGAGGTGGACGACAAGGTCGAGGAGTACGAGTACGGACGATTCGGTTGGATCATGGATCCGGAAGGACACCGGATCGAGCTGTGGGAGCCACCACAGGGTGGCGAGACCGCCTGGATCTACGACAACGAGACGGGCGACCTCATCGGCAACATCACCGAGGAGCAACTCCAGTTCCTGATCGACCAGCTGGAAGAGGAGTCATCCACCGATCAGGATTACTTCATCAGTCGCGAAACGCTGGGGTTGTTCGAGAACGTGGGCGCGGACACGGAACTTCTCGACCTCCTGCGGGGGGCACTGGGACACCAACAGAGCATCGAGATCCGCTGGGCCCGGGAGGGCTGATGCCAGTCGACTTCACGGCCTTCGCGGCAAGCGTCGCGGCCACCGCCGCTGCCACGCTGAACCATGTGGAGGGGTTGCTCAAGCCGGATGCTGAGAAGCCGGCCGAAGGTGAGGAGCCGCCTTCGGCGCAGAGTGCGCTCGTCACGGCCGGTCAGTTGATCGACACCCTGGTCATGCTCGAGGAGAAGACGAAGGGAAACCTCACCGAGGAGGAACAGCGGTTCCTCGAGGGATCCCTCACGGAGCTGCGGATCACGTACGTGCGACTCATGAAGCAATCACAGTCGCCCCCGGCCTGACGCTGCGTGCAGCTGAACCCCGTTCCGACCGAACTCACGACCGCGGCGACCGACGCGCTGATCGCCGCAACCGCCGGTATCTGCGTCCTCCTGCTGCAGCGCTGGCGCGAGCGCGACCGGTGGAGGGCCGCTATCTGGTCCTGGGTCTTCGGCCTGCTCGCGGTGGCTGGGCTCCTGGGAGCCGCCGTCCACGGTCTCGTGCTCTCCGCACGGTTGCAGACGCTCCTGTGGCAGCCGCTGTTTCTCTCGCTGGGACTGGTGGTGGCGCTGTTCGTGGTGGCCGCGATGTACGACTGGCGCGGACGCGAGGTGGCGCGCCGCGCGCTCCCGATCATGCTCGTGGTGGCCCTACTGTTCTACGCGATCACGCGACTCGCGAGCGGCACCTTCTTGGTGTTCGTGCTGTACGAGGCCGCCGCCATGCTCTTCGCGCTCGCGATCTACGTGGCGCTCGCCGTGCGGCGCACCATGACGGGCGCCGACTGGATCGCGGGGGGCATCGGCCTCAACATCGTGGCCGCGGCCATCCAGGCGAGCGGCGCCGTGTCGGTCACCGTCATCTGGCCCTTCGATTACAACGGCGTGTTTCACCTGGTCCAGATCGTCGCGATTGTCGTGCTGATGCGCGGTCTCGCCAAGGGCCTGCGGACACCCTGATGGAGTGGTGGATCGCCCTGGTCGCGGTATTGACGGTCGTCTGGCTCCTGAGCCGCCGTCGCGCCCAGCAGCGCCTGACACCGATGCCGATCGCGCAGCAGCTCATCCCGCACTCATACGATCTGGACAACCCGGAGCACGTCGTTCGGATCGACGAGATCCGCGAAGCCTACGCGAACCTGCTGACGCACGACGAGAGCGAGTTCGGGAACTGCACGTTCAAACCGGCATCCCTGCTACCGTACTCCAGGCAGGAGATCGCGGAGGCGCTGAGCGCCATTCTGGACTACGCGGAGGGACGTGCCTCGTCCGACCACTTCGACCCGATCATCCGGCAGCCGACTGTGGTCACCACGTTGCAGGCTGCGCTGGTACAGCTGGAAACGTTTCTCGACGTTCCACCCGATGAGATCCCTCGAGAGCTGCGGGCGAACATCGAGTTCGGGCTGCGCCACCGCGGCCGAGCGGCCGAGGATCGCGAATGAACCTCTGAGAACCGAGAGCGGGCAACGACAGGGGAGAATGCAATGACACATGAACGGATACGCACGGGCGTGATGCTTGCGGCGATGGTGGCTGTCGCGACGCCACTGGCCGCACAGGATTTCGACCGCCACTTCACAGACAAGACGATGCGGGTGGACTACTACCACACAGGCGGTATGGGCAGCGAGCTCATCAGCCTCGACCGCGTGGTGTCGGACGGCCCCTGGGCCGGTAGCCACACGCGGCTCCTCGACGACACCAATCTCGGCAAGTACCTGTTCGACGTGGTGGACGCGATGAGCGGTGCGGTGATCTACTCCCGGGGCTATGCCACGCTGTACGGAGAGTGGGAGACCACCGCCGAGGCACGCGAGACGCACCGCACCTTTCACGAGTCCGTGCGCTTTCCGTGGCCTACACGGCCCGTGCATGTGGTCCTCAAGAAGCGGGGCCCGGAGGGTGACTGGATCGAGCTCGCAACCCTGGAAGTGGATCCGAGCTCCCACTTCGTGAATCCCGCGGACCTCGAGCCGCTGGGCACGGTGTGGCCCCTGTTCGAGCACGGGCCGCCGAGTGAGAAGGTGGACCTGGTGGTTCTGGGTGTGGGGTACACCGAGGAGGAGCTCTCCAAGTTCCATGCCGACGCCGAACGCCTGGTCGGCGAGCTCTTCTCGTACGAGCCCTTCAAGAGCCGCAAGAGCGACTTCAACGTACGCGCGGTGGATCTGCCGTCGCCGGTCTCGGGCGTGACGCGACCCCACTCGGATCGCTACCACCGCACGCCCATCTCCACACAGTACGGCATCTTCGACAGCGAGCGCTACATGCTGGTGCCCGACAATCGCACCATGCGGGACGTGCTGTCGGCGGCACCGTACGAGTTCGTCGCTGTACTCGTGAACGAGGCGCAGTACGGAGGCGGTGGCATCTTTGGCTGGCAGGCGACGTCCGCGGTCGATTCCGAGTTCTCGGACTACGTCTTCGTACACGAGTTCGGACACCACTTCGCCGGCCTCGCCGACGAGTACTACACGTCATCGGTGGCCTACGAAACGGGGGGCGAAGCCCATCCCGAGCCGTGGGAGCCCAACGTCACCGCCCTGCACGATCCGGCGACGCTCAAGTGGAAAGATCTGACACGACCGGCCACGCCGCTCCCGACCCCCTGGATCAAGGACGAGTTCGAGGAGCACTCCCGCGCCATCCGAGCCCAGCGGGGCCAGCTCATTGACGAACAGGCCCCCGAGGCCGATTTTGATGCTCTCTTCCGAGAGCAGCGGGCAATCGAGCGAGACATGCTCTCGGCCTCTGCCAATGCCGGAGTGGTGGGGGCGTTCGAGGGCGCCATGTACGAGGCGAGGGGCCTCTACCGGTCCGAGGTGGACTGCATCATGTTCACCCGCAACATGCTCGGCTTCTGCCGGGTGTGCCGCCGGGCTCTCGAGCGCATCATCGATCTGTATGCAGGCTGACGTCGGGGAACGACGGGAGAGCCGGGCGCGTTGAGTTACACAAAGGAGCCCTACGCATGGAAGTGAAGCGCATGAGACAAGCGGTCGTCGGCGGAGCTCTGGTGTTCGCCGCATCGGCCCTGGCGGCATGCACCCAAGCGGCTGCCGACCAACCCACGGTGACGGTGTACAAGGCACCTACGTGAGGCTGCTGCGAACAGTGGGTGGGTCACCTACAAGCCAATGGATTCGAAGTCGCGACCGTGGAAGTGGCCGACATGGCCGCCATCAAGCACCAGCACGGCGTGCCGGCTGAGCTCGAGAGCTGTCACACCGGCGAGGTCGACGGCTACATCATCGAGGGACACGTGCCGGCCGAGGACCTGAGACGGCTGCTCGAGGAGCGCCCGGAGGTGAAGGGACTCTCGGTACCCGGGATGCCCCTGGGCTCCCCGGGTATGGAGGTCCCTACCGGGGAGACGGAGCATTACGATGTGCTCACCTTCGACGAGGACGGCAAGACCACGGTGTTCTCCCAACATTGATCGCGTGGCGGCCGGCTTCAGCCGGCCGCTCTCGCATGGAGGCAAGCTCGTGCAGTACCGACTCGACCAGGCCATCGAGATCCTGTCACGCACCCCTCGGACGTTCCGGGCCCTACTCGATGGGCTCTCCGAGCCCTGGGTCCGGGCCACCGAAGGGGAGAACACGTGGAGCGCGTTCGACGTCGTGGGACACCTGATCCATGGCGAGCGCACCGACTGGATCGGCCGGGCCCGCATCATCCTGGACGAGGGGGAGTCACGGGTGTTTGACCCGTTCGACCGCTTCGCGCAGGAGCGAGAGTCGCGAGGGAAGTCGTTGGGGGAATTGCTCGACGAGTTCCAGGCGCTACGGGCCGACAACGTGCAGACCCTCGAGAGCTGGAACCTGACCGACGAAGACCTGGACCGGCCGGGGCGGCACCCCGAGTTCGGCCCCGTCACCCTGCGCCAACTGCTCTCCACCTGGGTAGCCCACGACCTGGGGCACATCGCGCAGGTGGTGCGTGCGATGGCCAAGCAGTACGGCGACCAGGTGGGACCATGGAAGGCCTATCTGCGGATTCTCAACGACTGACCACCCACGGCAGCACCGCCAGCCACATCCCACAACTGACTACCACATAGCTACTTAGGGATTGACCGCCCACCGGCTCCTTGACGCGCCACTATCAATATGATATCATATTGATAGTCTCATTTCCGGAGGGAGCCATGATCCGCGAAAACGAGCGGGCAGTCGCGTCGGGGTACCTGGCGCTGTTCGTGCTCATTCTGGCCACCGCTGCTGCGACGTACTGGATGGTCCGGGAGATCATCGCCGAAGATCCGGTCGGGATCATCATCTCGGCCCTCGTCATCACGGTGTTGGGCGTGTGCTTTGGTGGGTTGTTCATCGTGAACCCCAACGAAGCGCGAGTGCTGCAGCTGTTCGGCTCGTACGCAGGCACCTGCAAGACACCGGGACTCAGGTTCGCCAACCCGTTTTACACCAAGCGGAAGGTCTCGGTACGCGTGCGCAACTTCGAGACCGGCAAGCTCAAGGTGAACGACAAGACGGGGAACCCTATCGAGGTGGCAGCGGTGGTCGTGTGGCGGGTGATCGACACCGCCGAGGCGCTGTTCGAGGTGGATGACTACGAGGAGTTCGTCCAGGTGCAGAGCGAGGCGGCCCTGCGCGGGCTCGCCGTGCACTACGCGTACGAGGACCACGAGGCCGCAAACGAGATGGCCCTCACCACGCACACGGCCCAGATCGCCGAGCAGCTCCAGGTGCAGGTCCAGGCGCGGCTCGACAAGGCCGGCGTGGAAGTGATCGAGGCGCGGCTCAGCCACCTCGCGTACTCGCCCGAGATCGCCCACGCCATGCTGCAACGGCAGCAGGCGACTGCCGTCATCGCGGCCCGGCGCAAGATCGTGGACGGCGCGGTCGGAATGGTCGAGATGGCGCTGGAGCAGCTTTCCAGCAAAGCCATCGTGACGCTCGACGAGGAGCGCAAGGCCACGATGGTGAGCAACCTCTTGGTGGTGCTCTGCTCCGACCGCGGCACACAGCCGGTCGTGAACACGGGATCGCTGTACTCGTAGGCTGATCGTGTCCAAGCGGAAGCCATTCCTGCTCCGCATGGATCAGGAGGTCCATGATGCGCTGGCACGCTGGGCGCGGGATGAGCTGCGCAGCGTGAACGGGCAGATCGAGTTCCTCCTGCGGCGTGCCCTGCAGCAGGCGGGTCGTCTCGCGCGCGACGACGACCCGCCACGGAACCCGCCTGCGGAGGGCGTGGTACCAGATTGACGGGGGAAAGGGAGGATCGTAATGCGCGCGCCGACCGTTCTACTCCTCGGCACACTACTCCTGCCGACACCGCTGCCGGCACAGCAATCCGGCGGCACGCTGGTCCAACCCATGGAACGGCCGCCCAGCTTCTGCGTCCGCGGCAAACCGCTGCCCGGGTGCCAGTGGTTCACCTTTGCCGAATTCGCCGTCAGCACGCGACTCGCCGATCAGAACCGGCTTGCGGACACTCCCCGCTACTACGTCTCGGGCGAGGTCGGCGCGCTGTACAACGTGAGCTCGCGCTCGGCGGTGGGCGGCGGCGTGTATCTGGGAGGGGACGACGACGGCTGGCGGCTCGGCGTCCGACCGCGCTACCGCTACTGGATCGCAGATGCCTGGGCCGTCGATGCAGCGGCGGGCGTGTTGGTCGCGGGAGACCTGGATCTGTTCGAGGGAACCTGGCCCGGGTTCACTGCCCAACTGGGGGTCGGCTGGCAGGATCTCGTGGCGCTGACCACGCAGGTGGAGATCATCGAAACGACCCAGGGCACCTGGACCAACTGGTACGTCGGGATTCAGGCGGGGTCGTACGCGGCGCTCGCGGCCGCCCCCATCCTGTGGTTGATCGCGCTGCTCTCGGTGGACAAGGAGTAGAACCATGCTGCGAGAACTACTTGCTGACGCGCGCCCGGCCACGGGTCGCATCTCCACCCCATCCGCCACAGCGACCGCAAATCTGGTCGTGCGCGCCGGCACCAAGCGAGCCGGAGCGCTGGGGATGGCCCTTCTCGCGACCTGGGTTCTGGAAGGCAGCGGGCTCCTGCTCGCCCAGAACAGCCCCGATGCCCACCAACAGGTCACCGAGTCCGATCCTTGGGAGCCGTTTCGACTTCTCGAAGGCACCTGGGAAGGAGCGATCGACGGGCGGCTGGGACATGGCGTGGGACGGCGCAGCTACGAGTTCATCTTCGACGGCCTCTACCTCGTCTCCCGGCACGCCTCGGTGCGCCCGCCGCAGGACGAGAGCCCTGCCGGCGACCACCACCGCGAGCTAGCAGTCTACAGCTATGATCGCGAACGCGGCACGATCGTGCTGCGCGAGTTCATGGAAGAGGGCTACGTCCTCCAATCCACCTGCGAAACCGAACCGCTGCGGTTCGCCTGCACCACCGAGGGCATCGAGAGCGGCCCCGAGATGCGAGCGCGCCTGACAGTGGAGATCTCCGACCCGTATCGCTTCCAAGAGACGTTCGAGCTGGCTGGGCCCGGCGAGGAGCTGCGGGTCTACTTCACCAACACCTGGACTCGGGTCCCGGACCTGCACGGGCCCTGGTAGGAGGGCTCAGCGCCTGAGCGCTACTCGCTGACGACGGCGTCCAGGTCCGCGAGGGCCTGCTCCAGGATCTCCGTCACCTTGCGACGCCGCTCCTCATCGTCCCGCAGCTTCCACGCCGAGCGGTAGGACTGGCCCACCAGCTTGCCAACCAGCCGCGTGATCTCGGGTATGGGGTCGGTGAAGATCGAATCGACGGTCTCCTCGACCCGTTCGAAGATGTCCTCGACCGTCGACTTGTTCTGCTCCAGGAACTCGAGCCCCGCATCGGTGATGGAGTAGACCTTCTTGCCCTCCACCTCCTCGCTCTGCGCCAGACTCTCATCCTCGAGCCACTGCAGCGTGGGATAGACGGTCCCGGGTGACGGCTTGTAGCAGCCCTGCGTTTGCTCCTCCAGCGCCTTCATCACCTCGTACCCGTGCATCGGCTTCTCTTTGAGCACCTTCAGAATCACGTACTTCATGTCGCCCGACTCGAACCAGACCCTGCGGTGGCCGCGGCGGCGTTGACCCCGCAGGTCGCCCCAGCCACACAGGCCCTCGGGACCGAAGCCGAACCACCAGGCGTTGCGATGTTTGGCCACGGGACACCCCCTCTGATATATCGTGACGTTGTATCGTGAGTAATATCTTACGATATATCTTATAAGTCAAGGGGGCCGATGACACAACGGCACCCGCCGGTGGGTGCCGCTCGAGATACCGCTGGTACGAGAGGCTGCTGCCGCTCCTACCCTCCCAGGCTCATGGGCCACGACCATCTGGCGTAGACGGCGAAGAAGAGCGCCGCGCCGAGCAGGGCCAGGTCCTTCATGAAGTGCGACATCTCGATCTGCATCATCGCTGGATCGGATTCCTTCCAGAAGGCGTGCATCACGAAGGCCGTGGGCAGCAGGAACAGCACGATGAGCCCGGCGCCGATGAAGCGGTGCCAGCCGAGCAGTATGAACAGGCCGCCCACCACGATCATCAGTCCGGAGACGATCGTGATTACCTTCGGCGCCGGCACGCCCTTGCTCTGTGCGTAGGCTGCCATGTCGTTCGCCTTGAACAGGTGGTTCAACCCGCTCCCGATGAAGAGCGTGGCGAAGAGAATCCGGCCAATCAGGTGCAACCAGGGGTACAGTGGGAACAATGCCTCCGGCATCCAGACCTCCTCGCGACGAGGATCGTGTACGTGATACACCACGATGCGCGCACGCCCGGCGATGCGCAAGCACGCTGCCCTCGCGGGGAGCCGCAGCCACCGTCCCTGAGTCGAACTCCATTCCACAACCGACACACGACGATGAAGTCCATACTCTCAACGCTCTCATTCCTCGGCGCAGGCGTCGCCGCACTGCTCCTTCTCCCCACCCATGGCCTCGAGGCCCAGGAGCGCTTCGAGTTCTACGGGCACGGCCCGTACCGCAGCGAGGTACCGCGCCCCAGCGACCTGTTGGGGTACGAAGCCGGTGCCCGGCACACGCAATACGCCGAACAACAGACCGTGCTCGACGCGCTGGTCGCCGCTGCTCCCGATCGGGTGCGCACCGAAGTAATCGGTGTGACCGAAGAGGGGCGCACGATGCGGGTGCTCTTGATCTCCTCACCCACGAACATCGCCCGTCTCGACGAGATCCGGTCCGACGTGGAGCGGTTGGCCGACCCCCGCACCACAAGCCCCGAGGAGGCCCAGGCGATCGTGATCCGCGATCCCGTCGTCGTGATGCTCTCCTACTCGATTCACGGCAACGAGCCGGCGGGCTTCGAGG
>JBDGYO010000447.1:0-2864 GCA_039584015.1 Gemmatimonadota bacterium
GGCGAGAACGTCGCAGAGCTCGACTTCAACGCGGTGCAGCGCGGCGACGCCGAGATGGAGCAGAAGGTGAACCGCGTGATCCGCGCGTGCATCGAGCTGGGCGAGCGGAATCCCATCGTCTCGATTCACGACCAGGGCGCCGGCGGCAACTGCAACGTGCTGAAGGAGATCGTAGATCCCGCGGGAGCGCAGATTGAGATTCGCGAGGTCCCGCTGGGCGACGACACCCTCTCGGTGCTGGAGATCTGGGGCGCGGAGTACCAGGAGAACGACGCGTTGCTGCTGCGGCCGGAGCACGCCGACCTGTTCCGCGCGCTGTGCGAGCGCGAGAAGGTCGTGTTTGCCTACGTGGGGCGCATCACCGGCGACGGCAAGATCGTGGTGTACGACGGGACGGACGATTCCACGCCGGTGAAGCTGGAGCTGGACGCGGTGTTGGGCGACATGCCGCAGAAGAGGTTCGAGCTGGAGCGAGTGGTGCCGAAACTCGAGCCGCTCGATCTGCCGAAGGATCTCACGGTGCGCGCCGCCCGCCCTCGAGCGGGTGCTGCGCCTGCTTTCGGTGGGCTCCAAACGGTTCCTCACGACGAAGGTGGACCGCAGCGTCACGGGCCTCGTCGCGCAGCAGCAGTGTGCGGGGCCGCTGCAGCTCACGGTGGCCGACGTGGCGGTCATCGCGCAGAGCCACTTCGGGGTGACCGGCGCGGCGACGTCCATCGGAGAGCAGCCGATCAAGGGCTTGCTCGACAATGCTGCCATGGCGCGCATGTGCGTGGGTGAGGCGCTCACCAACCTGGTATGGGCGCGGGTCAGCGCGCTGGAAGACGTAAAGTGCTCGGGCAACTGGATGTGGGCGGCCAAGCTGCCGGGTGAGGGAGCGGCGCTGCACGATGCCGCCGTGGCGCTGCGCGACATCATGATCGAGCTGGGTATCGCCGTGGACGGCGGCAAGGACTCCATCTCGATGGCGGCCCACGCCCCCGACGGCAAGGGCGGCGATGAGACGGTGAAGGCACCGGGCTCCCTCGTGGTGTCGGCCTACGTGACCTGCCCCGACATCACCCAGACCGTGACCCCCGATCTCGCGCTCCCGGGTGACGGACGCCTGCTCTACGTGGACCTGGGCAGCGGCAAGCACCGCCTCGGGGGCTCCGCCCTGGCGCAGGTGCACGGCCAGATCGGGGACGAAGCGCCCGACGTCGAGGATGCTGCATTGCTCAAGCGCGCCTTCAACGTAGTGCAGCAGCTCGTCGTGGACGGTGCGATCAGCGCGGGGCACGACCGCTCCGACGGAGGGCTCGTCACCACGCTGCTCGAGATGGCGTTCGCAGGGAATTGCGGGATCGAGGTCGATCTGGGACCTGGGGCGGTGGATCCGATTGCGCTGCTCTTCTCGGAAGAGTTGGGCCTCGTTCTGGAGGTGAGCCCGGAGCACGAGGCCTCGGTGATCTCGGCGTTTGCGCGAGTCGAGGTGCCGTGCACGCGCATCGGGACTACCGTGCACGACGGGGCAATCCGCATTCGCGCGGGTGGCGAGATGGTGCTCGAGGGGGACGTCGGCGAGCTGCGCGACCTGTGGGAGGAGACGAGCTTCCAGCTCGACCGGCTGCAGGCCAACCCTGACAAGGTGGAGCAGGAGCGGGCCGGCCTACGTCACCGCACGGGACCCACGTTCGTGGTGCCGTTCGATGCGGCGCCGACCGCACCCGCCCTGCTCGAGGCCAAGACGAAGCACCGCGTGGCGATCCTGCGCGAAGAGGGGAGCAACGGCGACCGGGAGATGACCTCTGCGTTCTTCGCCGCCGGGTTCGAGCCATGGGATGTGGTGATGTCGGATCTGTTGGAGGGGCGCATCGACCTGGAGGGCTTCCGCGGGCTCGTTGCCGTGGGCGGCTTCAGCTACGCCGACGTGCTCGACTCGGCCAAGGGTTGGGCCGGGGTGATCCGGTTCAACGAGGGGCTGCGCCAGCAGTTCGAGCGCTTCCGCGACAGGCCCGACACCTTCAGCCTCGGCGTGTGCAACGGCTGCCAGCTGCTGGCGCTGCTGGGGTGGGTGCCGTGGCATGGGATCTCCGACGAGCAGCAGCCGCGCTTCATCCAGAACGCGTCGGGGCGCTTCGAGTCGCGCTTCACGGCGCTTCAGATCCAGCCGAGCGCGGCGCTCATGCTGCGCGGCATGGAGGGTGCGACGCTGGGCATCTGGGTGGCCCACGGCGAGGGGCAGGCCTTCTTCCCCGAGACGAGCATCCTCGACCGCGTCCAAGACGAGGGCTTGGCGCCGCTGCGCTTCGTGGACGACGGGGGGCAGATCACCGTGGCCTACCCCTTCAACCCGAACGGTTCTCCCCAGGGGATCGCCGGGCTCTGCTCCCCCGACGGCCGGCACCTGGTGATGATGCCTCACCCCGAGCGGGCGTTCCTCAAATGGCAGTGGGGCTGGATGCCGCGCGAGCTGGACCGCTCCCTCGCCGCGTCTCCCTGGCTCAGGATGTTCCAGAACGCCCGCGAGTGGTGCGACGAGAGCGGCGGGTGAGCCGCAACTAGCCAACTCGCGGCCCACCCCTTAGAATGATCGGCCCGACCCTTGACGACATCCCTGGAGTACGCGCATGCCCGAACGCATTTCGCTCGAGAGCCTCGTGGAGAAGATGGAGACCCTCCACGCCAACATGACCGGCGGAAAGCTGAAGCACTCGGAGTACGATCAGCGGCTCGCCCGCATCATCGGTGAGCTGCGCGACCGCAAGATCGACGCCGAGCGGCCCGAGATCAGCGCGGCGATCGACGACCTGGAGTCCCGCGGTGTGATCACGCCGGCGGTGAAGGAGCACCTCCTCGGTCGGTTGGGACTGACGTAGTACCTC
>JBDGYO010000448.1:0-2439 GCA_039584015.1 Gemmatimonadota bacterium
CCGTTTGGTGGGTTCCTGCCTCACCGATGAGGCGCCGCACCGCTGTGCCGCCCTGGCGGTGCTCAACGCCACCAACCGGTTCCTCGGGAACATCATCTTCACCCGGTAGTAGCACCTGACATGATCCCTCGACGCGCGGCCCTCGTCCTCCTGGTGTGTGTGGCAGCGGCCTGCGCCACCTCCCAGCCCGACGGCTCGCTCGAGCCGATGGCGCGGAGCGCCGACCCGCTCGCCCCCGTCGCGGTCGCGGCGCCGGCTCCGACGCCCGAAGACTCGCTGGCCGACCAGGCCGCGCTCGAGGCACTGCACGAGCTGGAATTCCGCAGCCTGGCCAAAGGCGCGGGGCATGTGCGCGGCGTCGTTCCCGCGCCGCGCATCGGTGAGCTCGAGGTCAACCTCGCGGCTCCTCGAGGTGGGGCGGCCAGCGCCGCCGGGCCGACGTACGACATCGATGTCGCGTCGTTTGCCAAGCGCGACCGCGTCCGGTACTACGTCGACTACTTCCTCGATCCCGCCCGCGATCGCTTCACCATCTGGCTCGGCCGGCTGCCGCGCTACGAGGGGATGATCCGGGAGCGATTCCAGGCGCGCGGGGTGCCGCAGGACCTCGTCTACCTCGCCATCATCGAGTCCGGATACTCCAATACCGCGGTCTCCCGTAGCAACGCCGTCGGCATGTGGCAGTTCATCCGGTCCACGGCGCGGCGCTACGGTCTCACCGTGAACACGTGGGTGGACGAACGGCGCGACCCGTACAAGGCGACGGAGGCGGCCGCACGGCACCTGGCCGATCTCCATGAACAGTTCGGCTCCTGGTATCTCGCTGCCGCCGCCTACAACGGTGGTGCGGGGCGGGTCGAGCGGGGCATTCGACGCCTCAGGGAAGAGCCGGAGTCGGTGAGCGACGAGACGTTCTTCGATCTGTCGGCCCGGCGCTACCTGCGACGCGAAACACGCGACTACGTGCCCAAGCTCATCGCCGCCGCAATCATCGCGAAGGACCCGCTGCGCTTTGGGTTCGACAGCCTGCCCATCCTCGGGCCGCTGGTGTTCGACGAGATCACCGTACCCGACGCCACCGGTCTCGATGTGATCGCCCGGCTCGCCGACACGACATCGCGGGCATTGATGGAGCTCAATCGGCACTACGTGCGCGGCGTGACGCCGCCCAGGCAAAGCTCGATTGTGCGTGTGCCGCGCGGCAGCGGGCCCACGGTGCTGCAGCGCTACGCGGAGCTGCCTGTCGGGGAGCGGGTGAACTTCATCGAGCACGTGGTGCGTCGTGGCGAGACGCTCGGGGAGATCGGTGAGCGATACGGCGTGAGCGTGAGCCTGCTGCGGGCCGCCAACAACTACGTACACCCGCGGCGGCTGCGCATCGGTCAGCGCCTGGTCATTCCGGTGAGCTCGGCGGCCCGCACCGTGGCGGCCGCCGGTCGGGCACCCCGGCCTCGGGCTGCGGTGTCAGGCGTGCGGTATCACCGAGTGCGCCGCGGGGAGACGCTGTGGATCATCTCCCAGAGGTACGGCGTGACGGTCGCCGACCTCAGGCGCTGGAATGGGATTCCTGCCAACGACGTAGTGATTCAGGTGGGTGACCGGCTGGCGGTGGTGCCGCCCGCAGGCGCGAGCCGCTGAGTCAGGGGCTACTGCAGCCCCTCGTACCCGTCCAGAATCCTCACCGCGTACCCGTTCTCCGGGTCCTTCCCCGCTTCCATCAGCTGCTTCACCCGCATCGGTCCCCTGTTGTAGGCCAGCAGGGCGATCTTGGCATCCCCGTAGGCCTCGAGCAGGTCGCGCAGATAGCGCAGCCCGATGCGGAGATTGGTCTCCGGGTCATACAGCTGCTCGGGGGTGATCATCGGCACGTAGAACCGCGCCGTCGCGGGTTGCACCTGGGCGAGGCCGTAGGCGTTGGCATGGCTGAGCGCGCGCGCGTTGAACGCGCTCTCGAGCTTGACCAGCCTGAACGCCAGGTCGGGATCGATCCCCTCGCTGACGGCGACGTCGTAGATCAGCTCGGTCAGGTCCGCGGGGATCTGATACATCGCCGAGAAGCGCAGCAGGTCCTCCGCCCGCTCGAGCTGTAGCCGGGCCAGCTCCAGCTCGCCCTCGGTGAGGTCGAGTGAGACCCGCAGGTGCCGAAACTGGGACTGCACGGCCGTGCCCGTGTAGGATCCGTCGTCGTCCGATGACGCCTGCGCGGGTGGGGCCTGCGCCCCGGCGAGGGCGCCCACCACGAGGACCGCACCCAGCAGACCGACGCCGCGCAGCGTGAGCCGCTGGGTGGCAGAAAGCCGTTCCCAGGTCCCCACGAATGCCCCAGCGACGTGCTGGACGATGAGCTTCAGGTGTATCATGCGGTGTCCTCGTTCCCTCGTTTCCAGTCTCCCTTGGTTCCACCCGTCTTCTCCACCAGCCGAATCCCCACGATCTCCA
>JBDGYO010000449.1:0-2423 GCA_039584015.1 Gemmatimonadota bacterium
ATCGCCGTCTTCATCGCCGTGTTCACCGGCATCGTCCTGGCGCTGCTGTCGTCCTACAGCTTCACCGGCGCCGTGCCGCTCTACTTCGTGGGGACGTTCGTGGGCAAGGCGATGCTGCTGGAGTTGGCACCGGTGCTGGTGGGCCTCGCCCTGGCAGGCCGGGTGGGCGCCAACATCGCCGCCGAGCTCGGCACCATGAAGGTCACCGAGCAGGTGGATGCGCTCGAGACGCTGGCGTACGACCCCTTCTCGTACCTGGTCGTGCCCCGCGTCGTGGCGGCGACCCTCATGTTCCCGGTGGTCGTGGCCATCGCGTCCGCGGTGGGCATCGCCTCCGGGTGGCTCACGGCCGTGAACCTGCTCGACCTCTCCACCCCGGAGTTCGTCAAGGGCATCCGGCTGTTCTACCAGTTCAAGGACATCTGGTTCGGGTTGGTGAAGGCCATGTCGTTCGGTTTCGCCATCGCGGTGATCGGCGGCTATCACGGGCTGGGGACGCGGGGCGGGGCAGAGGAGGTTGGCAAGGAGACCACGACGGCAGTGGTGCGCGGGGCCGAGGCGATCCTGGTGCTGGACGCCTTCTGGGCGGTGGTGCTGCTATGATCGTCTTCAACAACCTCTGCAAGGGTTTCGGCGAGAACGAAGTGCTGCGCAACTTCGCCCTGGAAGTGCAGGACGGGGAGACGATGGTGGTCATCGGCTATTCGGGCAGCGGCAAGAGCGTCGCCCTCAAGCACGTGGTGGGCTTGCTCGAGCCGGACGCCGGCGAGGTCACCGTGGACGGCCAGGTGGTGCATGAGCTGGACCGACCGGGCCTGCGCGGCCTGCGGTCACACATTGGCTTCGTGTTCCAGTTTGCGGCGTTGTTCGACTCGATGACGGTGCGCGAGAACCTGGAGCTCGGGCTCAAGCGGCAGAAGCTCAGCGAGCGGGAGATGGAGCAGCGCGTGCGGGAGTCACTCGCCATGGTGGATCTGCTGGGAAGCGAAGAGCGCTACCCCGCGGAGCTCTCGGGGGGCATGCGCAAGCGCGTGGGGCTGGCTCGGGCGATCGCGCTGAAGCCGCAGTACCTTCTGTACGACGAGCCGACCACGGGGCTCGACCCCGTGACGGCGGCCGTCATCAACGAGCTCATGGTGCGCACGCGCGAGCGCCTGGGGGTGACCAGTATCGTGGTCACCCACGACATGACCAGCGCCTACCGCGTGGGCGACCGCATCGCCATGCTCTACCGGGGAGCGATCCGCCAGGTGGGTTCCGTGGAGCAAATCCAGCGCACGCACGACCCGATCGTGCGCCAGTTCATCGAGGGACGCCCGGAAGCCGGGGCCGACGCCGAGGCGGCGGCCGCGACGGGGGGGACCGCGTGAAGCGGCGCGACGAGATCGTGGTCGGGGCAACCATCCTGGTCGGTCTCGCCGTGGTGGTGGCGGGGGCCTTCTGGCTCTCCAACACCCAGCTGGGCGTCACGGCCGAGGGGTACCAGGCTCGGTTCCGCACGGTGGGCGCCCTCGGGGTGGGCGATCCGGTGGTGCTCAGGGGTGTGCGGGTGGGCCGGGTCGAGGCCATTCGCCTGGGAGACGGCGGTTGGGTGCTGGCCGATCTCCAGGTGTACGAAGGGGTGGCGTTGCCCGTGCGTCCCGCCATCGTGGCGGCCGCACGCTCCCTGTTCGGCGAGTGGCAGGCCGACATCATCAGCCTGGAGCAGGCGCCCGACGACCCCAACGTGCGGCGTGAGCTGGAGGAGGCCCTGGCCGAGGGCGACGACGCGTGGCCCGGCGCCACGCTGCCGGACATCGGTCAGCTCACCGCGCAGGCCAACCGCATCGCGGGCGACATCACCACGATCTCCTCGCGCATCCAGTCGGTGTTCGACTCCTCGGCGGTCGAGGAGCTGCAGGGGGCGATCCGGGACTTCACCGGGATCGCCGGCAACATCAACCAGTTCACCCAGCAGCAGACCGAGCTAATCGGCGAGGTGGGCGATAACCTGCGCCAGGGATCGGACGTGCTGGCCGACGCCGCCCGCCGGCTGCAGGCCTCGCTGGCCCGGGTGGACGAGGCCACCGAGCAGGGCGAGCTCGAGGTGATCCTCGACAACACGGCGTCGGCGTCCGAGGACGTGAAGCTGGCGCTGCGGGACTTCCGGGAAGTGGTGGGGGTAGCGCGGGCAAACCAGGCGAGCTTCGAGCGGTTCATCCTGGGGGCCGACACGCTCATGACCCGCCTCTCGGAAGGGACGGGTACGCTGGGCATGCTCATGGCCGACTCCGCGCTGTACCACGAGGCAACCCTCACCGTGATCCAGCTGCGGGAGCTGCTGGCCGACATCCAGGCCAACCCGCGCAAGTACTTCAAGTTCAGCGTGTTTTAGTGGCCGGGCGGTCGCGGGCCAAGCGCGAGACCAGTGCCGGCGGGGTCGT
>JBDGYO010000073.1:0-10159 GCA_039584015.1 Gemmatimonadota bacterium
TCGTCGCCCATGTGGGCGCTGGTGTGGAAGTAGCGGAAGCGGAGCCAGTGGTCGCCGCGGTGCAGTACGAACGGGATCGCAAATATCCAGTCCGTCGCGATCAGGTCCTTCTCCTGCGTTTCCATGTTCCAGCGGCTGAAGATCCCGGCCTCGATCCCGAACACGAACCCGTCGTCCAGGCTGCTCCCCGCCATCAGGTAGATGGGGAACGAGGCCCCGAAGTCGGCCTCGCCCTCGAGCAGCTCCCCGAACAGGTGTGGGCTCTGTGTGACGAACACCGCCTTGGCCGCGGTGATCGGCTCGCGGTAGCCCGCGTAGAGCCGCGGCAGGTACGCCCGCTGCGGCAGGAAACGGCGCACGTCTTGGGCCCCGGCTGTACCAGGAGCGACGGTGGAGGCCACCGCCGCGGTGAGGAGTGCTGTCAGGATGGTTCGGGGAAACTCCACGTCGTCACCGCCCGTTCGCAGGCCGGAGTCTAGCCAGGTGGCGTGGCCAAAACAACGCGATCCGGGACGTCTGCGCTTGTCAGAGGATCCCGCCCGCGCGGAAGCCCACGCCCACCACCACGAACAGCACCGACAGGATGGTGACGAGAATGACGTGCGCCGCGAGGGTCGGGAGCCGTTCGGCGTTCAGGCGGGGGATGACGCGCAGCCGGGCGTGGAGTGCCAGCGCGAGCGTGAGCACGAGCAGGATCACCTTGGCGAAGATGTTGGTGGCCGCCGGCGAGCCGAAGGCGAACCAGGCCCCCGGGTCGGGCAGGAGCCGGTAGGCGAGCCACAAGCCGCGGCAGCACGGTGATGGCCAGGACCAGATGCCCGCCCGTCCAGATGGACGCGCCCAGGACGTGCAGCAGCAGGATCGCCTGATGCATTTCAGCTCCTCACGCGGATTGGGTCGTCCGGATTGTAATCGAACGGGGCTACTTCTGCCGCTTGAACACCGCAATCACGTCGCGCGTCTGGCCGGAACCCACAAGGCCCCCGGTTTTCATCGAGAGCATCCTGTATTCCCACTGCATGGTGTGGCTCCTCGTTGTGCGCGTTCAGGTCCGTCCCCGACTCTGACCGGTCGTGAGGCCACCCGCGATGAGGTGGGCCGCGCGCAACGGCTCGGGGATGCTGCCGTGCACGGCGAGCCGGCGGATCACCCGCTCGGCCTCTCGCCTGGAGATCCCCACTCGCTGCACATGGACACCGGCCAGCGGCTCGGGCGGCCCCAGGCGCTCGATGATCTGCCATTTGCGCTCGCCACCCGGCAAGAGCAGCAGGGCGCGCCGCACCTTGTGCAGCCGGGGCTGCTTGCGGGCCACGACCATCACCGGGACGTCGAGCCGCTCGTGCAGGTCGTGCAGGTCCACGACGTTGAACCCCGCCAGCGCAATGCCCTGGAGCAACACCAGCTGGAGTTGCGGGGCGTACTTCGATCCGCTCACCAGGGCGGCGAGGTTGCGGGCCGCGTTGGCGCCGTCGCGCCGTACCTTGCCGCTGAGCACGCCCTCCAGCCGCAGGCCGGCGAACACCGCCCCCACCACGGGCACGTCACCCCGGTGATCGCGCGCAAACGGCGCGTCGTCGAATCCAACGACGTGGGAGTAAGAGCGGGCCTTCATCGCCCGACGGTGAGACTGCGGCGCTCCATCAGAAGAACGTCGTGGAACCGTCCCTCCCGCTCTCCGATGTGCTGCCGCACCCCCACCGAGCGAAAGCCGCATGCCTCGTGCAGGGCGACGCTCGCCGAGTTCTCCGGGAAGATCGCGGCCTGCAGCGTCCAGTAGCCCGCGCGCTCCGACTCCTCCACCAGTCGCTCCATCAGGGTCCGGCCGATGTCCCGACCCTGTGCATCGGCTGCGACGTAGATCGTCTCCTCGGCCACGCCGCGATAGCAGGGACGGTGCGACACGGAGGTGAGGGCCGCCCAAGCCAGGACGCGTCCGTTCTCTTCGGCGACCAGGCGGCACTCGGGCTTGTGCGTCTGGTCCCACTGCTCCCAGTCGGGCGGCTCGGTCTCGAGCGTGGCCATCCCCGTGGCGATGCCCTCCTGGTAGATAGCGAGGACCGCCTCCCGGTCGTCGGAGGTCATGAGGCGGATGGTCACGGGCACGGGGACTCCGCTAGCCGCGTCGGCGGAACAAGCAGAAGACGAACGGCTGCACGACGCCGGTCGGCGTGAGGTGATCCTCACCGTGGGCTTCGCGCAGCTCGAAGGCTTCGCCCAACTCTGCCGACAGCGTGGCAGGACTGTATCGCACCACTTCGAGTCCGCTACAGCGCTTGGGGCCCTCGAGGCCGAACGTCGCGATGACGGCGTGCCCGCCGGGCGCGACTCCTTCCTCCAGTGCGCGGGTGTAGCCCTTGCGGTCCGACGGGTCGGTGAGGAAATGCAGGACGGCGCGATCGTGCCACAGGTCCCAGCGCCGCTCGGGGTGGAACCGGGTGACGTCGGCCTCGATCCACTGCACCTGCTCGGCCCGCTCGCCCAATCGCCGCTGGATGTGCTGCACACCTGATCTCGATAGGTCCAAGGCGCTGATGTCGCCGTAGCCGCGCTCGAGCAGCTCGTCCACCAGCGTGGAGGCGCCGGCGCCAACGTCGATGATCCCGGCGTCGGATGACACGCCGGCCGACTCCATGAGCTTGAGCGACAGCGTGGGTCGCGGCTGAAACCAGCCCACCGCGTCCGGCGACTGCGTCACGTAGACGCGTTTCCAGTGTGTCTTGCGGCTCATGCTTCCCTTGTGCCCTCTATCGCGTCAGCCGTCTCGCGAATCTTCTCCCAGGCCCGCTCCACGTGCCGCCGCCGGGTGCCGGCGGCGCCGATCGCCAGGCGCAGCACCAGTCGGTCGCTCAGCTTGGCGTGCGACAGGTAGAGCTCTCCTGATGCGTTCAGCTCGTCCATCAGGCGCTGGTTCACTTCGTCCCCGCCCACGTGACGGAAACATACGAGATTGAGCGGGGCGGGGGCGGACAGCTCGAATCGGCTGTCCTCCTCCACCCACGCCGCGAACTCCTGCGCCAGCTTCACGTGCTCGCGCACGTGGAGTCGCAAGCCCTCCACGCCGTAGTGCCGGACCACGAACCACAGCTTGAGGGCCCGGAAGCGCCGCCCCAACGGCACGTGCCAGTCGCGGTAGTCGATCACCGCGCCCGACTCGGAGGCCTTGGTGCGGAGGTACTCGGGGAGGATGCTCAGCGCGTCAGTCAGCGCGCTCCGGTCGGCCACGTAGAAGGCATCGCAGTCGAAATTGGTGAGCATCCACTTGTGGGGGTTGAAGCAGTAGCTGTCCGCCAGCTCCAGCCCGTCGTGGATCCAGCGGAACTCGGGGCAGAGCGCGGCGGTCCCGGCCATGGCCGCGTCCGCGTGGAGCCACAGGCCGTGGCGCCGACAGATCTCGCCGATCGGTCCGAGCGGGTCGAATGCCGTGGACGGGGTCGTGCCGACGGTGGCCGCCACGAAGAAGGGCACGTGCCCGGCCTCGCGGTCCTGGATGATCGCCTGCTCCAATGCGTCCGGCCGCATCGCGTAGCTCTCATCCACATCGATCAGCCGCAAGTGATCGCGCCCGATGCCGGCGATGCCCGCCGCCTTGATGATCGACGAGTGTCCCTGGCTCGATACGTAGGCCGTGAGCGTCCGTGTCACCCCCTCGGTGTTGGTGCGCCCGATCGTGGCCCGCTCCCGCGCTGCCAGGAGTGCGCAGAGCGACGCGCTGGAGGCCGTGTCCTGAATGACGCCGCCGCCCGCGCCGGTCGACTTGAATGCCTCGGGCAGGGCGAGCATGTCCACCAGCCAGTCCAACAGGTGCGTCTCCAGCTCGGTGCACGCCGGGCTCGTGGTCCACGCCATGCCCTGCACGCCGAGCCCCGACGACACGAGGTCGCCCAGGATGGCCGGTCCCGACGCGTTGGCCGGGAAGAAGGCGTAGAAGTTAGGTGACTGCCAGTGCGTGAGGCCCGGCAGGATCACGTCGGTCAGGTCGCGCAGCACCGCCTCGAGCGGCTCGCCCTGCTCGGGCGCGGCATCGGGGAGTCGCGCCCGGATCTCGCCGGGCTCCACCTGGGAGAGCACGGGGTACTCCTCGACCCGCTCCATGTACCGTGCGACCCAGTCCACCACGGCGTGTCCGGCACGGCGGAACTCGTCAGGGCTCATGTGGATGTCGGAGAGCGTGGTCATGGCTCCTTCACGCCTGCAAAGAAGACCGCGAAGGCATCGTGCGCCCACACGACCTCGGGGTTATCGAATCCGGCCGCGGCGAGCTCCTCGAGCGTCTGCGCCGTGGTCCATGGATGATCCAGCGTGCTCTCCTTCTCGAAGTTCCAGTCCACGAAGTCCTGCGGGCAGCCGGCCGCGAGGGCGTGTTCGGCGCGCTGCCGTGCAAAGTGTTGCTGCACGGCCGGATCGGGGTGCACGATCATCTCACCCCAGATGAAGACGCCGCCGGGTTCGAGCCAGCGTCGGATGGCGCCCAGCGTCTCCCGCCTCGTGTCGGGCGGCAGGTTGTGCAGCACCAGGTTGGAGAACACGGCGTCGAAGGAGCGCCCCGGCGAGTAGCCCGCGATGTCGTGCCGAACAACGGAGGCGCGCGTCCCGTGGGGTGCGAGCAGCGTGCGCGCCTGCTCGAGCATCTCGGGAGAGGCGTCGAGCGCCGTCACGTGGGCTTCCGGGAACCCCCTGAGCACCTGGTCCGACACGTTGCCGACGCCGGCGCCGATGTCCAAGACGCCGCCGGGATGGGCCAACTGCAGGAGATCCAGGATGGTCTCCAGCATCTCATCGTACCGGGGCACGAGCTGCCGGATCTTCTCGGCGTATCCGGCACTGAACTCGGCGTAGTAGTCCTGAGCCGTCCGCGTCATGGTAAGTGAGTCATCACTTCTTCACGAGGATTCGCATAATGGGCCGGGTAGGGGACCGCCGGGCTACCTCCTTAAAGCCCGCCCGCTCGAAGGCCGAGGCCAGGCCGAACCAAGCGAAGGCATCCGGCATGCGGTCCTTCGTTGGCTCCACCGGGTAGCCCTCCACGATCCGGGCCCCATGCCGCTTGGCGTGCGCGACGGCGGCCCTGAGCAGCTCGACCGAGACGCCGCTGCCGCGGTGGCCCCGCTCCACGAAGAAGCAGACCACCGACCACACCGGCTGGTCGTCCACCGGCCTGAGGATGCGGGAGCGCTCCAGGGTCCCGTAGTCGTCGCGGGGGGCGATCGCGCACCAACCGACCGGCTCCTTCCCGACGTAGGCGAGAATCCCGGGGACCGCGCCCTTTCGCACGATCGCCTTCATCGCGCGCTTGTTGCCGGCACCCTTCTTCTTCTCGAATTCCGACCGCTTGAGCCGCCACCACATGCACCAGCAGCCCCCGCAGGCCCCGCGCTCGCCGAAGAGCCGCTCGAAATCGTCCCAGCGGTCGGGGGTGAGGGGGTGAAAGGTGAGGCGTTTGGTCGCCGACTGTTTGCTCTTCTTGGTGCGTTGTTTTGCCATGGTGCTGCCCCATCGAGCCCCTCGCGTATTCTGGCCCATGGCCGCCTGCGTCGGAAGAGCCGGGTGAACGATGGTCGAGGTGGGTCGTTTTGAACCAGGGCGTTAGGGTGCGTGAGGAAAATCAGTGATACGCTACTTGCACAGTCGCGACTCAGGCGTATTATGGCACCCACAGGGTCGAGGCTGTGGTGACGTCCTGCCACAGATACCTCCCGCGCAACAACCGTAGGAATCGATGTGACCAGCGCCCTAAGTACAGGTGTGTTCTGTAACGGCGATCACCGCCGGTGTCTGCGGTGGTCATTGGGTTTGCGTGGCGCGCTGCTCATCGGGGATCGCAAGCGCAACAGGCGTGTCGGCCATCTGGCGACACGCCTTTTTCATATCCGAAGTCAGTGCATTCGAGCCAGCGGATTGTCAGTCCGCCGGCCATAGACAAGTGATCCCTACGTCACCCCTCTCGATGGAGACAGCTATATGAGCAGTGCATCACGAATCGGAATGCGGTTAACGGCTGTCGCCGCCCTGGCGGTGTTTGCGTTTGCGTGTGCGGATGGGCCAGCGGACGTGCCGGAGGTCGAAGGGCCCGCGTTTGCGAAGGCTAGCGCTGACGGCGGCACCACCTACCTGCTGTCCGCCGGCAAGTGGAAGAAGGCCCAAACGAGAGCGGTCGAAAAGGCAGGCGGTACAGTGGTGTTCAGCCACGAAGCGAGCGGCATCGCCACCGTGACCTCCGATGACCCGGCCTTCCTTGAGCGGGTGATGGCCACCGACCTGTTCAACGCGGGCACCGTGGACGAGATGGTTGAATGGGGCATGCCCACGGTGGCGGAGGAAGTGGCGGGTGAGGAGCCGGCAGTGGGCCAAGGTGCGGCCGACGTTGATCCCAGCGACGACACCCACTTCCCGAAGCAGTGGAACATGCTGGCGATCAATGCACCCCAGGCCTGGGCGGCCGGTTACGATGGGACGGGGGCGCGGGTTGCGGTGATCGACGGTGGGATCAACGATACGCATGGCGACCTCGAGGGTCAGGTGGACGTTGCGTGCTCCGCCGCGTTCTATCTCCCCCCCTTCAACTCTGACGTCGGTGGTTTGTGGCACGGAAGCCACGTTGCGGGCATCGTTGCAGCGGCGGACAATGAGTTCGGCACCGTTGGCGTCGCGCCCGGTGCGACAATCATGGGGGTGAAGGTGATGCATGGTGGGTCTGGTCCCTTCAGCGCGATCATCAACGGCATTCTCTTTGCTTCCGATCCCGGATCGTTCGCTGGGTTCGAGGGCTGTGCGAGGGCGGATATCATCAACATGAGTTTCTCAACCGCCTTCTTTAAGAGCTCGTTTCCCGGTTTCCATTCTCTCGTGGCCAGGGCGGTCAACTTCGCGGCCTCCAAGGGCGT
Source organism: Gemmatimonadota bacterium (assembly GCA_039584015.1). Lineage (GTDB taxonomy): Bacteria > Gemmatimonadota > Gemmatimonadetes > Gemmatimonadales > GWC2-71-9 > WVYX01. The sequence continues at coordinate 6,882 of JBDGYO010000073.1, forward strand.
CCTCGTGATCTCGGCCGCAGCGAACGACGGACTCGACTTTGGCCAGCTCCGAGATGCGACGGTGATTCCCGCCCAGTCCGGCAGTGGTCTGGCGATCTCCGCCACAGGGCCGGTGGGTTGGAAGGCGGCCGGCGCCACGAACTTCCGGCGTTTCGCCTCCTACAGCAACTGGGGCGAAGATCTCGTCAACCTGGCCGGACCAGGAGGTGATTTTGTCTACCCTGGCAACGAACTCTGCACGGTCGGGACCACGACGTTTCCCTGCTGGGTGTTCGACATGGTTCCAGCTCCCTGTGGTGGTGTGGACGGGACCTTCACCTGCTGGACAGCTGGCACGAGCATGGCTAGCCCGGCAGCCGCTGGTGTGGCGGCGCTCATAGTGGGAGCCAATCCCGGCATCTCGCTGGGCAAGCTGAAGGCTATGCTGAAGAACTCGGCCGACGATGAAGGCAAGAACGGAAAGGACGAGTTCTACGGGCACGGCTTCATCAACGCGTACAAGGCCGTTATGCAGTAAGCGAGATTCTGTGGAAGATGCCAGAGGGGAGGCGGTCGCCTCCCCTCTTTCGTATGCCGCTTGCCAGGCCGCCTAAGCGCCCGCGGTGGCCCTCCCCCCCACCCCCAACCTCCCAATCGCCCAAATCCCGGCCGCCGGTCCCAGCGCCAGGAACGCAAACGCCCAGCGCCACCCGATTAGCTCGGCCACGTTGGGCACCAACTGAATCGTGACCATCGTGAGCAAGAACCCGATCGAGGTCTGCAGCGTGAGCGCGGTGCCCACGGCATGCGACGGGCTGACTTCGGTGACCAGCGCGCTGAACTGGGCGGAGTCGGCGATCACGAAGAAGCCCCAGGCAAGCGTGAGCGGCACCAGCAACCAGAAGCTCGCGCCGTACAGCACGCCGATCAGCAGCGCGCACGTGCCGCTCGCGGCCATGGCGCGAATCACCAGCCGCTCGTAGCCGATGCGGTCGGCCATCCAGCCGCCCCACAGGCAGCCGACGCCACCCACCGCAATGGCGAGGAACGCGACAAAGCTCACCTGGGGAGCCGTTGGCGCCACTTCCCCGGATGCGGCCAGCGCCGCGGCGCTGGCGGCGAGGAACGCCGGGATCCAGGTCCAGAAGGCGTACAGCTCCCACATGTGCCCCAGATACCCACCAGTGGCGAGGCGCCACTCCCGGTGCCGCAGCACGGTGTTCACGAGCTTCCACGAGAACGGCCGGCGCTCGAAAGCGTGCGGCCCATCGCGGTACGCCGACACGACGAGCAGCGCCGCCAGGACTGCACCCGCGGACACGGAGAGGACGACGAACGCGATGCCGCTCGGTACCCAGGCGCGCATGAGGTAGGGCCCCGCCTTTCCCACCGTCAGCGCGCCGACCACCGTGCCGATCGCGAGGCCGCGGCCCTCACGGAACCAGGTGGCGGCCATCTTCATGGCCGGCGGATAGACCCCCGCCAGGAAGAACCCGGTCATGAACCGTAGCACCAGGGCGAGTTCGTACTCTGGTGCGACCACGAGCAACGCGTTGACACCCGCGCCCAGCACCGCCGAGACGGCGAAGTAGAACCGTGCCGGCACGACGTCGGCGAGGTTCAGCACCGCGGCCACGGCCGTGCCGACCACGAAGCCGAGCTGCACGATGGCCGTGAGCCAGCCGGCCTCGGCCTGGCTCAATCCCCAGAGCTGCTGTAGCTCCTCGGACACGGCGCTCGCCGAGAACCAGAGACTCATGCCGAGCAGCTCGGCAAGAGCGAGCAGCCCCAGCGTGAACCACTTCCCACGAGTGGGCGCGAACATGGCGCCCAATATACGACGAGCCCCGCAACATGCAGGGCTCGTCGGGGCGCTTGGGTGGCGTCAGTGCGCTTCCTACCGGTTCTCTTTTGCGGCCCTCCCCAGCCTCTGCACCAGCTTCCGGGCCCACTGGTGCACGTCATGCTTGGCCTCCCGCTTCCTGAGGGCCTGCATGCGTGCGCGGCGCTCCTTCTTGGGCATGGTGATCGCCTGGTGCAGCTTCGCCGCGGTGTCGTCGATGTCGTAGGGGTTGACCATGAGGGCCTCGGTCATGGTCTCGGCGGCCCCGGCCGTGTGTGACAGTACCAGCACGCCGGGATTACTCACCTGGCAGGCCACGAATTCCTTGGCCACCAAGTTCATGCCATCCCGCAGCGGCGTGACGAAGCCGACGTCGGCGTCGCGGTACATGGCGGTGAGCTTCTCGGGCGACACCGAGCGATAGAGATACCTGATCGGTGTCCAGTTCGCGGTGCCGAAGCGCCCGTTCACCCGGCCCACCAACTCATCGATCTCTCGCTTGAGCTCCCTGTATTCGGTGACCTCCGAGCGGCTCGGCACGGCGAGCTGGAGCAGCGTGACCTTCCCGCGGTGGTCCGAATGGGTCTCGAGCAGTCGTGCGAAGGCGCGGAGCCGCTGCGGGATGCCCTTGGTGTAGTCGAGCCGGTCCACCCCCAGCACCACGTGCTCGTCCTCGCGGAAGCCGGCGTTGGGCGCCTGCTTGGCGAGCTCCTCGTAGTGCTTGAAGTCGATCCCGAGTGGCAGGGCGACCACCCGCACTGTGCGCCCATCCATCTGCACGATGCCGCGCCGTTGGTCGACTTTGAGTCCCAGCAGCCGGTGTGCACAGTCCAAGAAGTTCCGCACGTACCCGGAGACGTGGAGTCCGACGAGGTCGGCGGCGAGCATCCCCCGGAGCAGCGGCCGCGCCCAGGGCAGCACGCGGTACACGTCGAACGGCGGGAAGGGGATGTGCAGGAAGAACGCGATGGCCGCCTCGGGTGCCAGCTTCCTGAGTCTCCCGGGCGTCAGCATCAGCTGGTAGTCGTTTACCACTACGTGGTCGTCGGGACCGATCGCTGCCGCTGTCGCCTCGGCGAACCGCTCGTTCACCCGCTCGTACGCCTCCCACTCACTGGTTTCGAAGACGGCCTGCCCGGGGAGCGTATGAAACAGGGGCCAGAGCGTACGGTTGGAAAAACCCTGGTAGTAGGGCTTGAAATCCTGGCGCGGAATGCCGACTGGCTCGAGGTGGTAGAGGTCGTCGCTCGCGGAGACGCTCTCGCCGGGACGCAGCTCGAGTCCCGGCCAGCCGATCCACACGCCGCCGCGATCTTCCAGGATCGGTGCGAACGCCGCGACGAGGCCTCCGGTCGATCGTATCCGCTCGGCTCCGCGCGGACCGCGGCGCAACGTGACCGGCAGGCGGTTGCTCACGGTCACCAGTGCGGCCTCGTGGCGCTCCTTGGTGCGACCG
>JBDGYO010000450.1:0-2421 GCA_039584015.1 Gemmatimonadota bacterium
GAAGTGCAAGCACCTCGACAACCTCGTACGACTTGCATGTGTTAGGCACGCCGCCAGCGTTCGTCCTGAGCCAGGATCAAACTCTCCAACAGAAAAGTTCGATGTGACTCATCGAAACGACTTTCGTCGTCCGAATCACAAATTCGGAGTCATGTTCCCCTCAGCGAGCAGGATTCCGACATCCTGCTGCTTCAAATGGGGCCGCACTCCTTGTGTCCCTTTGTCCGTCGGTTTTCAAAGAGCGAGTCGCCAGGATCACAGGATCCCGGCGAGCAAGGAATCTTACCTAGGGGCAGTGAGGGCGTCAAGGGGTGTAACTCGCTTACGGGCAGAAGGTTCTCCGCCCAAGGCCGACTGTTTCGCTCGGGCACCCGAGCGGGTCGTGCGGAGGGTTACTCGGTGGGTTCGGGCGGGGCCGCCTGGCGGATGCGCTGCACCAGCGCAAGGGGGTGGGTCGGCTTCTGGAGGAACGCCAACACGCCGAGGTCGGCGAACTGCTCCGCGACCGCGAGGGGATCGGAATCGCTGAGCAGCACGATCGGCGCTGCGGCATCCAGACGCCGCAGCTCCTCCAGCAGCGCCTGGCCGGTGAGCTCGCCCGGCTCCACCGCCAGGATCGTGGCCGTCAGGTCGTCCCGCCGCTGCCAGAACAGCTCCAGGGCGCGCTCCGAGCTGTCGGCCGTAAGTACCCTGATTTCAGCCTGTTGCAGGATCGCGGTGGTCTCCGCCAGAGCGATGGCATCCCGGTCGTACAGCAGCACGGTCTGCCTGACCAATTGGTCAGGGGTGGCGGACGGCAGCCCGGGTGAGGCAGTCGTCTGAACCGATGCCGTGTTCGCTTGTGCACCGCGCACGACACACTGGTACCCACGGATCGTCCCGTCCCCGGCGAGGCGGCGCGTGGCGGACAGCAGGGCGCGAACGCGGGTCCCCCCCTTGCTCTCCAGCTCGACCTCGAGGGCTGCCACACTGCCCCGCTCGGTCATCCCGCGCTGGAAGGCTCGAATGTCGTCGGCGCGGGGGAAGAGCCGGCGCGCGTCGAGGCCGATCAACTCCTCGCGTGAGTAGCCGAACAGCTCGACGGCGGCGCGGTTGGCGTCCACGATCTCACCGCCGCGATCGGTCAGGTAGATCGCGTCGAATGCCTGGTCGAACAGGCTGCGGTAGCGCGCCTCGGCCTCCAGCAGGGTCGCCTCGACCTGGTGGCGATCCTTGATGTCGCGCACCACCGCCAGCACGTACTCCTCCTGGCCCATCACATGCGTGGCGACGGCCACCTCCACCGGGAAGGTGGAACCGTCGCTCCGCCGGTGCACGTGGTTGTTGAGGACAATCGGCCGACGCGTGTCGCGGGTCTCTGTAAAGCTGAGCTCGGATTCCTCGGGTGGCAGGACGGGAAACTCGAGGCGCAAGTCCTCGACGGGCTGTCCGATGATCCCGTCGCGCGGTTTGCGCACCCAGCGGCACGCGGTCTCGTTCACATCGATGATCCGTTTGGATGCCGGATCAGTGATGAAGATGGCCTCGCCGGCCTCGTCCAGCAGGGTGCGGAAGCGCTGCCAGATACGGTCGCCGGCCTCTTGGGCCCTGGCGTGCTCCGCCACCGAGGACTTCGCCTGTGCCAGGTCGGCGGCGCGTTCCTCCAGCAGCTGCTCTAATTCCTCGGCGCGCTGCTGCAGCTCGTATTGCGTGCGTTTGTGGCGGGAGATGTCGTGTGCCACCAGGGTGGCCGACACGACGACCCCCTCGCGGCGGTTCGGTTTGACACGCCACTCGAACCAGCCCTCGCCGTCGGCCGGCAGGCCCGCCAGGTCGTGTACCTGGGCTCGCCCGGTGGCGAAGACCTGCTCGATGCTCTGGCGCAGCACGTCCCTGTGACTGGGGGAGATCCACTCGAAGATGGTGCTCCCGACGATCTCTTCCTCGGTAAAGCCGCCGACCGGACGGTTGGCGAAGCGGATCTCACCGTCCTGGCGGACGATGAACACGAGGTCGGCTGGGGAGTCGGGGGGACGCTGCTGCCCCGGCTCGGCTCCGGCCTCCGGGCTCTGCGCGGCCCCGGCTTCGCCGCCGGCGGGTTCTGCCCCACCGGGCGCGGGGACGTACGGCGGGGCATGCGCCTCGCCGGGGCGCTCCGCAAACATGCGCCTGGAGTTGGTCCCGTCGGCCTGCGCCGCGGGTCTCGTGTCGTCCACCGCCCCTGTCCTCCGGGTTCGGTTCCAGCAGCCGTGAGGGCCGCGGCTCATACACCGCATGCGCCGCCGCCGATGCCTGCGATGAACAACGTAACACGTTGCCCATCAATAGCTTACACGGCCGGGGCTCCAGTGTGTTCGAGGGGAAGTTGCCTCCCGCTCGAGGGTTCCGCAACCGACCCCTGCCCGGCCGATCCTGCTCGCTCAAGCGGATCCTCGTGCCGCG
>JBDGYO010000074.1:0-9528 GCA_039584015.1 Gemmatimonadota bacterium
GGGCGGTTTGGGCTTCCCCCGGCGCGGCATGACAGCGGATACGACCCGGTCGGCGGCCACCCGGCGCGTCAGGGTGCCCACGTTGCCGTTTTCGAACGCCCCCTTGGGCCCCAGCGTGATCTCGACCGTCTGTTCGCGGTAGGCGGCTACGGGGGCGCCGTTCCGGGCGTCCATGGCGACGTGTACGATGCGGAACCAGACCTCGGGCTCGGCCCATCCTCGGCCGGATCTAATACTGTTACATTCGGGGAGCTGATTCAATGGGCTAGCCTTTGCGGCTAGCCCGTTCGCATATGTTGGGCCATCTTCGCGCGGCCCGAGCTCACCTAGTCCCCTCCCCGCCCCGACAGCATCTTTCCAGCACCACAGTCCTCGACTCATCCAGCGCGGAGTGCGCCATGCGAGCCGTTTTCCTGATCCCGTTCACCGTCATGTGCCTGCTGCTTCTGACGTCCGGCCACGCGTCGGCGCAATCCAGGCCGGGATTGTCGGAATCGACCTTCTCCGACCTCGAGCTGCGCAACCTCGGGCCCGCGGTACGGTCGGGCCGCATCGCCGACATCGTGAAGGACCCTACGAACCCGAGCACGTGGTATGTCGCCGTGGCCTCCGGCAACGTCTGGAAGACGGTGAACAACGGCACGACGTGGAAGCCGATCTTCGAGAAGCACGGCTCGTTCTCGATGGGCTCGCTCGCCATCGATCCCCACAACCCCAGCGTGGTATGGCTGGGCACGGGCGAGAACGCGAGCCAGCGCAGCGCGGGCTTCGGCGACGGAATTTACAAGAGCGTGGACGGCGGGAAGCGCTGGCAGAACATGGGCCTCGCCGCCTCGGAGCACGTCGCCAAGATCCTGATCGACCCGCGCAATTCCGACGTAGTGTACGCCGCGTCACAGGGACCGCTGTGGGCACCGGGCGGCGACCGGGGCCTCTACAAGACGGCCGACGGCGGCGCCACGTGGGAGCGGGTGCTGCACGTGAGTGACAATACGGGCATCACCGACATCGCGTTCGATCCGCGCGATCCCGACGTGATCTACGCGGCGAGCTACCAGCGGCGTCGGCACGTCGGCGTGCTCGTGGCCGGCGGGCCGGAGTCGTCCATCTATAAGACCACCGACGCCGGCTCCACGTGGAACGAGCTCACCCGCGGCATTCCGAGCGGGGACAAGGGCCGCATCGCGCTGGCTGTCTCCCCCCAGCGGCCGGACGTCGTGTACGCCCTGGTCGCCGCGGCCGACGACAAGAGCGGGTTCTTCCGCTCGACCGACCGCGGGGAGAGCTGGGAGCGGCGCAGCGACTACATCGTGGTCGATCCACAGTACTACGGCGAGATCTACCCCGACCCTCACCGGTTCGATCGCGTGTACGCGGTCGACGTGCGGCTGCACGTCACCGATGACGGGGGGCGCAACTTCCGGCGGCTGTCGCCCCGGTATGTGCACGTGGATCACCACGCGGTAGTCTTTGACCCGAAGGACCCCGATTACCTGATGTTGGGTAACGACGGCGGCATCTACGAGACCTGGGATCGCGGTACGTCCTGGAAGTACGTCGCCAACCTACCGATCACGCAGTTCTACCGCGTGGGCATCGGCAACGAGTCACCGTTCTACACCGTGTGCGGCGGCACCCAGGACAACGCGACCCTGTGCGGTCCGTCCCGTACGAACAACACGCACGGCATTCGCAACAGCGACTGGTTCGTGACCGTCGGCGGCGACGGCTTCCAGCCGCGCATCGACCCGACGGATCCCAACATCATCTACTCGATGTACCAGTACGCCGGCATCGTGCGCTTCGACCGGCGCAGCGGCGAGCGCCTCGACATCCAGCCGCAGCCGGAGCCCGGTGAGCCGGCGCTGCGTTGGCACTGGGACGCGCCGCTCGTCATAAGCCCGCACGATCCCGCGCGACTCTACTTCGCGGCCAACAGGGTATTCCGCAGCGACGACCGTGCTAACACGTGGGTTCCGCTGAGTCCCGACCTGAGTCGCGGCCTGGACCGCAACGCGCGGGAGATCATGGGACGGGTGTGGAGCGTGGATGCCGTCTGGAAGAACGTCTTCACGTCGCCCTACGGCACGATCGTGTCGCTGGACGAGTCCCCCCTCCAGGAGAATCTCCTCTACGCCGGCACGGACGACGGCCTGATCCAGGTCACGGAAGACGGGGGGCAGCAGTGGCGGGCCGTCGAGCGGTTCCCCGGCGTGCCGCGGCTGACGTACGTGGCCGACGTGCACACGTCACGACACAACCCGAACACGGTCTTTGCGGTGTTCAACAACCACAAGGAAGGCGACTTCGCGCCGTACGTCCTGAAGAGTACCGACCGCGGGAGGTCCTGGTCCTCCATCCGTGGGGACCTGCCCGACAGGCAACCCGCCTGGACGATCTTCCAGGACCACGTCGATGCCGACCTGCTCTTCCTCGGAACCGAGTTCGCATTGTTCTTCACCGCGGACGGCGGCGGGCACTGGGTCCGCCTCACCGGCGGGATCCCCACCGTGGCGATCCGCGATCTCGAGATCCAGCCGCGCGAGAACGATCTCGTCGCCGCCTCGTTCGGCCGCGGGTTCTTCATCCTGGACGACTACACGCCGCTGCGGCAGGTGTCGGACGCCGCCCTGGCGGCCGAAGCGACCCTGTTCCCGGTGAAGGACCCGTGGATGTACATCGTGGCGTCGCCCATGGGGGGTGGGCAGCGCGCCTCCCAGGGGGATGCCTTCTATACGGCACCGAATCCACCGTACGGTGCGGTGTTCAGCTACTACCTGCGCGACGGCCTCGAGACGCGGAAGCAGACCCGCCAGGCCGAAGAGCGCCGGCGGGTCGACGCCGGCGAGCGGATCGACTACCCCAGCTGGGAGGAGCTCCAGGCCGAGGACCGAGAGGACGAGCCCGCCGTCATCCTCACGGTGACCGACGAGCTGGGGAATGTCGTGCGGCGCCTCACCGGGCCGAACGGAGCGGGGATCCATCGGGTGGCGTGGGATCTCCGCTACCCGGCCACCACCCCCGTACGGCCGGGGCGAGACGACTCGGGTCCCATGGTCGTGCCCGGTCGCTTCACAGTGAGCATGGCCAAGCGGGTGGACGGTGTGTTCACGCCGCTCGGCTCGCCACAGTCATTCGAGGCCGTCCCGTTGCGGAACGCCACGCTGGCCGCGGCCGACCCCGCGGCGGTGCTCGCGTTTCGAAAGGAGCTGGCAGCACTGCAACGCTCGGTCGTGGCGACCGACCGGGTGCTGCAGGAAACGCTCTCCCAGATGGAGCAGATGAAGCATGCGGTGCACGTCACGCCAGGCGCCGACGAGTCGCTCGCCATGCGGCTGCGGGATCTCGAGCTGCGGCTCATGGATGCACAGCTCGCCCTCACGGGAAACCGCACCGTCACGAGCCGCGCCGAGCTTGCCCCGCCGTCCATCCTGGGCCGAGTGCAGCGGGTGGTGTGGGCGCAGTTCGGAACGACGGCCGAGGTGACGACCACGCACCGACACAGCATCGAGCTGGCGTCGCAGGGCTTTGCCGATTTCCTGACGAGGCTCCGGCCGCTCATCGAGGTCGAACTCGTAGCGCTGCAGGACGAGCTGGAGAGCGTCGGCGCGCCGTGGACCTCCGGCCGAAGGCTGCCGCACTGGCCGTGACGCTGGACCCTGGGCAGCTCGACGCCGTCCTGTTCGACTTGGACGGGGTGCTCACCGCGACCGCTCACATTCACGCGCGGTGCTGGAAGCGCATGTTCGACGAGTACCTCAGCGAGCGGGCGGCGCGGACCGGCGCGCCATTCGAGCCGTTCGACAGCGAGCGGGATTACCTGCCCTACGTGGACGGCAAGCCCCGCTACGACGGCGTGCGCAGCTTCCTGGCGTCGCGGGGCGTCGAGCTGCCGTGGGGCGATCCCGCGGATGCGCCCGGGAACGAGACGGTCTGCGGCCTCGGCAATCGCAAGAATGCACTGTTCAACGAGGTCCTCCGCGAGGAGCCCCCCGAAGTGTTCGAGCGGGCGGTGCAGTACGTACGCTCTCTGCGCGACCGCGGTATCAAGATCGGCGTGGTCACGGCCAGCAAGAACGCCACCACCGTGCTCCGGGCCGCGGGGATCCAGGAGCTGTTCGACGTGCAGATGGACGGCGTCGTGGCAGCGGAACTCGAGCTCGCCGGCAAGCCGCAGCCCGATACCTTCGTGGAAGCAGCCCGCCAACTGGGGGTGGAACCGTCCCGCGCCGCGGTCGTCGAGGACGCCATCGCGGGTGTCCAGGCCGGTCGCGCCGGGGGCTTCGGACTCGTGATCGGCGTGGACCGTACGGGGAACGCCGAGGCGCTCAAGGCGAACGGCGCCGACATCGTGGTACCGGATGTCGGCGACCTGCTCGCTGTGTGACTCGGAAACTCCAGACCACGCGGTTGCAATGACCGCCACAATGCGTTCTAATCTGCTGAATCTTCCCCCGCGCAGACCGCCCGTGAGGATCCATGGCTGAGAATTCGTCCGTCACCACGACGCTCCCGGAAGAGCCCATCGATCGGCTCGTCGCGCCGTTGACCCGCTTCCTCCACGTAGAGGCAGCCGGTGGCATCGTGCTGCTGGCCTGCACCGTGGTGGCCATCGTGCTCGCCAACTCTCCGCTGGGGGACGGCTACCTCGCCTTGTGGAACACGAGGGTGGGGATTTCGGTGGGCGGCTTCGAGATGATCCACTCGCTCAAACACTGGATCAACGACGGGCTGATGGCGGTGTTCTTCTTCGTCATCGGCCTGGAGGTGAAGCGGGAGTTGGTGCTGGGCGAGTTGCGAGACCCCAAGCGCGCCGTGCTTCCCATCGCCGCCGCGCTCGGCGGCATGCTGGTTCCGGCGGCGATCTATCTCGCATTCCAGTCCGGCGAGCCCGGCCAGCGCGGCTGGGGCATCCCCATGGCCACCGACATCGCGTTCGTGGTGGGCTGCATGGCGATCCTGGGACCGCGCGTGCCGTCGATGCTGCGAGTGTTCCTGCTGTCGCTGGCCATCGTGGACGACATCGGCGCCATTCTGGTCATCGCCATCGGCTACACAGAGGACCTCAACTTCACCATGCTGTTGCTCGGGTTCGCGGGCATCGTCGCCATCTGGGCGGTGACCCGTATCGGAGTACGCAGCTACCTGGTCCTCGGCGCGATGGGCGTCCTGGTCTGGTTCGGCTTCCACGAGTCAGGGGTGCATGCCACCATTGCCGGCGTGATTCTCGGCCTCATGATCCCGGCGCACCCCTACGTCAGCGCCGGCCGTATGGGCATGCTGCTCGACCGGGCTAGGAATGTGCTGCACGGCGGCGCGTGGGATGCAGAAGCGCACCGCGCGTCCAAGGTGCGCCGCTTCCAGCGCGCGGCGCGCGAGTTCATCTCGCCGCTGGAGTACCTGGAGGATCTGCTCCACCCCTGGGTGAGCTTCGCGATCATGCCGGTGTTCGCGCTGGCCAATGCGGGGGTCCAGATCGAGCTGGCAGATCTGAGCAGCCCGGTGGCTACCGCAGTCATGGCGGGTCTGTTCATCGGGAAACCCGTGGGGATCCTGCTGTTCAGCTGGATCGCGGTGAAGCTCGTCCTGAAGACGCTCCCCGAAGGGCTCACCTGGCCGATCGTGGCAGGCGGTGGGTTCCTGGCCGGCATCGGGTTCACCATGGCCCTGTTCATCGCCGGCCTGGCATTGGCGGGCGACCTACTCGACGCGGCGAAGGTGGGGGTGATCAGCGGGTCCGTGCTGTCCGCGGCGGTCGGGATGACCCTGCTGATACTCGTGCTCCCCAAAGGCCAGGCGGAGGGGACAAGCGAGGCGACACACTGACGACGGCCGGTCCGCCCCGCCGGGCCGGCACGATTCGAGGCATCGATGATGACGAGCACTGCACCCACGAGCCGGGGCCGGCTGGCCCAGTTCGTCCACCTGGCCCATACCCCGGTCAGCTTCGTCGGTCTCTTCCTGATCAACACGGCGGCAGTGCTGTGGCTCTTCGTGTTGCCCGTCTTCGTGCGCGAGGGCGGGAACCCCTACCTCAGCCTGATCTTCATCGTCGCCTTGCCCATGTCGTTCTTCGGCGGGCTCGTGTTGATCCCGCTGGGCATGTGGCTGCGGTATCGAGGAGAGAGGCGGCGTGGAACCTACACGGGCGAGTTCCGCATCGTCGACCTGCAGAACCGGGAGCTCCGCAACCTATCCGTGTTCGTGCTGGGCGTGACCGGGTTCAACGTGCTGGTGGGCGGATACTATAGCCACGCGGCGGTGGAGTTCATGGACTCGGCCACGTTCTGCGGGCAGGTGTGCCACAGCATGGAGCCGGAGTTCACCGCCTACAAGGACTCTCCGCACCGCAACGTGGACTGCGTGGAGTGCCACATCGGGTCGGGCGGCCAGGCGTACGTGGCGGCCAAGCTCAACGGCGTGCGGCAGATGGTGTTGGAGTTGACCAACCGCCACAATCGCCCCATCCCCACGCCCGTGCATCAACTGCGGCCCGCCCGGGAGATCTGCGAGGTGTGCCACTGGCCGCAGCGCTTCAGCGGCTGGCGCCTGCACGTGATGGACAAGTTTGCGCTCGACGAGCAGAACACGCATACCGTGACCATGCTCGCGCTCCGCGTGGGCGGGGGCACCATGACCAGCGGGATCCACAGCTTCCACATGGACCCCGGCGTGGTCGTCGAGTATCTGGCCGACCCCACCCGCCAGACCATTCCGTGGGTGCGCTACACCAGTGCCGCGGGGGAGACGACGGAGTTCACGCGGGCCGACTGGGACTCGACCCAGGTTGCCGGGTTCGAGCGCCGCACGATGGATTGTCTCGACTGTCACACCCGACCGTCGCACAACTTCCGGGTGCCGACCCGGGCGCTCGATGCGGCGCTCGGCGAGGGGCTCGTGGATTCCACCCTTCCCTGGGTGAAGCGGCAGGCCCTGGAGATCGTGCGCGCCGAGTACGCCAGCACGGCAGAGGCCGACGAGCGCATCCCGCGGGCCCTGGCCGAGTTCTACCGCAGCGAGTACCCCGAGCTGTACCAGGAGCGTGCCGTTGACATTGAGCGTTCGGGCGAGGCGATCCTGGCGCTGTTCCAGCGCAACGTCTTCCCGGAGATGGGAATCGGCTGGCGCACGTACCCCGACAACTCGGGGCACACCGACTTTCCGGGCTGCTTCCGCTGCCACGACGGGGGGCACCGCGCCGCGGACGGGACGGCGATTGCCGCCGACTGCCGCGCCTGCCACCAGATGCTCGCTGCCGGCGAGTCGGTGCCGGAGCTGTTGAGCCGGCTAGGGATCCAGCCCTATCAGTAGGGCTCGGTGGCTGGACTCTACGAGAACGACCACCCGATCGACAGCGTAGTGCCGAAGTCGTTGGTGCTCCCGCCCTCGGCGGTGCCGGGCCGGCTGTCGAACTGGTCGTAGAATCGCAGCCCCAGAAAGAAGTCCGAGAACAGCTCGTACTTGGCCCGTACCTCGAAGTCGAAGCGGACCCGGCCCAGGTCCGTCAGGCTGCCAAAGACGTTGAGATAGGAGGTAATGTCCGTCTTGGGATTGTGGTACTTGAAGAGCGAGAAATCGTACCCCAGCGTGAGCTCCAGGGAGAAGTTCGGGGACTCCCCTGTGAACTTCTCCGAGCTCGCCTTGACTCCTCCCGCGAACAGCAGCACCAAGCGGTTCGATTGAACGGCTCTGCGCAACACGCTGGCACCGATTGAGTACCGCCCATCGAGCTGCAGCTCCTGGTTCTGTTCGGCCCCGGTATTCAAGCCGGCGGCCCACTTGTTGCCGAGGAACCGCTGCACCGAGAAGTTGAGCGAGTTCCGGCTCGTGAGTTCGCTCGTCTCCTGGCTCTGGAAATACGATTCACCCTTCAGGCTCCCGGCCCACTTGCGGCCACGGTACTTCACCTCGCCGGACGACGTGAACGTGGCGTTCTTGTTGGCCTTGGCGTAGGAGAAGCCCAGGTCCACGAACCCGCTCAGCCGACTCCAGAACGTCGCCTTGATGCGGGTGATCGCAACGATCTCGAGCAGCTCCAGTGTATCCGGAACGACCAGCGACACGACCACCCTGCCGTCCTCCGCCGGCGGGTCCAGGGTCCCGAAGTACTTGAGGCCCGACTGCAGCTCGACCTCGAAATAGTTCCGGCTCGTGACCCGGGCGATGCGATCCCACTCGACGTAGATCGTGCCCATGTCGTCGGTGGAGTACTTCAGCAGCCCACGGTGCAGCTCCTTGACGTCGCCCGTGACGGCATCGCCATTCTGGAGCGTGACGACGTCGGTCTTCTGGGCATGGAGCGGGGGCGCTAACACCGCGGTGAGGAGAAGGGCGAGACCGCATGCCAGCAGACTCCGCCGGGCCCAGAGCCTGGCCCCGGACACCCCGTAATGACACTGCAGCTTGCTCAGCGGCTCCTCGACCACTCTCATCTACCCAGCGGAGATTCGGATTCGGGCTACGTCAGACCGCCCGCAAAATACGACGGTATCGGCCGAAGGGAACACCCGCCCCCCACGCCGCCTCGACCCACCCTATCGGCCGCGGGGAACTGCTGGCTACCTTTCCCCGTTGAGAGGCAAGACCATCACGCGCAACAAGGGGAGCACATGAGGATTGCGACACGACTCGCCGCTGTGGGCCTGGCGCTCGCCGTGGTCGGCTGCTCGGGGATGACGATCTCGACGGACTACAACCCCGCAGCCGTGCCTGCCATGCAGGGCTATCAGACCTACACCTGGATCCCGAGCACGGGCGACCGGGATGATCCCGAGCTGAACAATCCGATCCTGATCAGCCGCATCGAGACCGCGGTCGACGCGGCACTGCAGGCCAAGGGGTTTGAGAAGGTGGCCAGCGGCGCCGACTTCTTGGTCGGGTGGCACGCCGACATCGATCAGCGCACGGACTACACGACGGTGAACAGCTACTATGGCGGCTACGGCTGGGGCGGCTGGTACGGCGGCGGCGCGGGCATGGGTACCTCCCGCACCACCGCGCACAATTGGGAGGAAGGTACCCTGGTCATCGTCATCGCCGACTCCAAGTCCGAGGAGCTGGTGTGGCACGGCTCGGCCACGGCCGAGGTCGGCAAGGAAGGATCGCCCGAGGAGCGCCAGAACAGAATCAACACCGCCGTCGAGAAGATCTTCGCGGACTTCCCGCCGGGGCAGTAGGGAACACATCGCAGGAGTGAACGCAGGCCGCGTCTCTCGACTCGGGGGGCGCGGCCTGTGCGTTTGGGACGCTTTCGCCCCGGCAAGCCTGAGCCAGTAACGGCAACCAGTCACAGGATTCCTGCATGGACCGACACCGATCCCCGTGGGCCCGCACGCCGTGGCTCGCCACGCTGGCGCTGGCCGGCGCCTGCGCCAGCGCCCCGACGCCGGTCCCCCCCGTTACCCCCGAGCCGACCGCGATCCACCACACGGGGAAGTTCGTGTGGTACGACCTGCTCGCCCATGATGTGGAGGGGGCGAAGCGGTTCTACGGCGAGTTGTTCGGGTGGACGTTCGACGTCGATCCCGA
>JBDGYO010000451.1:0-2401 GCA_039584015.1 Gemmatimonadota bacterium
CTCCTCCTTCTGGAGCTTCTCCACCATGGGGAAGACCGCGCCGGCCAGCTGGAACATGATCGAGGCGGAGATGTAGGGCATGATCCCCAGGGCAAACACCGTCGCCCGGGACAGCCCCCCACCCACGAACATGTCGTACATACCGAAGAACGTTCCGGCACCCTGATTGCGGATGAAGTCGGCCAGTACCTGTACGTTCACGCCGGGAGTGGCAATGTGCGCACCGGCTCGATACACCGCGAGACAGAGAAGCGTGAAGAGGAGCTTCTCTTTCAGCTCGGGAACGGCAAATAGATTGGGAATGCGGGGTCCCGCCATCCGCTAGTCCTCGATCCTCCCGCCCGCCTGTTCGATTTTGGCGCGCGCAGTCTTGGAGAGCGCGCAGCCCTGAATCACGAAGGCCCGGGTCACCTCACCGGTGCCCAGGATCTTGATGGGGTCGGCCGCCTTGCCGACGAGGCCGAGCTCCACCAGCACCGCCGGTGAGACGGTCTCGCCCTTCACCCGGTCCAGGTCCCGCAGGTTGACCGCCTGCGACGGCACCCGGAAGGGGTTGGTGAACCCGCGCTTGGGCACGCGGCGCGTGAGCGGCATCTGACCGCCCTCGAAACCCGGCCGCACGTTGCCCGACGCGCGCGATCGCTGCCCCTTGTGCCCGCGACCGGCGGTCTTGCCGAGTCCCGAGCCCTGCCCGCGCCCCTTGCGCTTGGGCTCCCTGTGCGCGCCCTCCGGAGCCGGTAGGTTATGCAGCCCGAGCGCTTCCTTCTTCTCCTTCGCCTTCGCCATCACGCCTCCTCGGGGGTCACAGACACCAGATGGCGGACCTTGTGGAGCATCCCGCGCGCGGAGGGGTTGTCCGCGATCGTCGTCTCGTCCTGATGGTGCTTCAGCCCGAGCGCCCGGAGCGTGCGCCGATAGGTCCCGGCATGCCCGATCCCGGAACGCACCTGCCGAACCCGCAGGCGCCCGGTCTTCGCCGGCTTGGCGGCGGTCGCCTTGGCCGCGGGCTTCTCGGCGGCAGTCTTGGCTGCGGGTTTCTTGGCGGCCGTCTTCGCCGCCGGCTTCTTGGCGGCCTTCTTCGCCGCCGGCTTCTTGGCGGCCTTCTTCGTCGCCGACTTCTTGGCCGTCTTCTTCTTGGCGGTCGTCTTGGAGCCTGCGGCCTTCTTAGGCATTCGCCGCTTCCTCCTCCGACGGCCGCTGCCGCGGACGATAGTCGATCTCCGACGGGTCCACGCCTCGCTGCCTGGCCACCGACTCCACCGTGAGCAGGCCCGTGAGCCCGTTCATCGTGGCCCACACCATGTTGAGCGGGTTCGGCGACCCCAGCGACTTGGTGAGGATGTCCGTGATACCGGCACACTCCAGCACGGACCGCACCGGCCCACCAGCGATGATGCCGGTTCCGGACGTCGCGGGCTTCAACAACACCCGGCCAGCGCCGTGGGTACCCACGGTCTCGTGTGGAATGGTCGTGCCTTCCCGCGGCACGTCCTGCATCGTGCGGCGCGCCGCCTCAACAGCCTTGCGCACCGCCTCGGAGACCTCGTTGGCCTTCCCCGTGCCGACGCCCACTTTGCCGTTTCCATCACCCACCGCAGCGAGGGCAGTGAACGAGAAACGCCGGCCGCCCTTCACCACCTTCGCGACACGGTTGATGTTGATCACGTTCTCGATCAGATCCGACTCGCGCTCGTGGCGCTGACCGCCACGTTGCCGTTGTTGGGCCATCGTCCTAGAACTCCAATCCGCCATCGCGCGCGCCGTCGGCCACTGCCTTGACGCGCCCATGGTAGGGGTACCCACCCCGGTCGAACACCACGCGCTTGACGCCCAGCTCCCCGGCGCGCTTGGCAATCAGCTTGCCCACGCTGAACGCCGCACTCACCTTGCCGGCCTTGTCGCGCTGGTATCCTTCGGAGCGCTCGGTGGCCGACGCCAGCGTTGCGCCGCGGTCGTCGTCCACCAACTGGGCGTAGGTGTACTTGAGCGAGCGGTACACCACCAACCGCGGCCGCTCTGCGGTTCCCGAGATCTTCTTGCGGGTGCGCAGGTGCCGCCGATAGCGGCGCTCCGCCCGAGTCTTGGGCTTACGTGGCGCCCTCATGCCTTCGCTCCTGTCTTCCCGGCCTTGCGGCGCACGTGCTCGCCCACATACCGGATGCCCTTCCCCTTGTACGGCTCCGGAGGCCGGACGCGCCGCAACTCGGCCGCCACATGGCCCACTAGCTCCTTGTCGATCCCCTCGACCTTCACGTGGGTGGGGTTCTCGACGAGAATCTTGACACCGTCCGGTGCCTCGTACTCCACCGGGTGCGAATAGCCCACCACCAGGCGAATACCGCCCGAGATCGACTCGGCCTTGTAGCCCACACCCTGAATCTCCAGCTGCTTGGAGAACCCT
>JBDGYO010000452.1:0-2400 GCA_039584015.1 Gemmatimonadota bacterium
AATACCAGGTTGGCGAGCCCCACGAGGAGGAAGCCCCCGCCCATGAGGATCGCGCCGAGGATCGCCAGCGCGCGGATGTTGAGTGACATGCTCTCGTCTCCTGTTTGATGCGATAGGCACAGGACACACTGCGGTTCACGCAGTCCGACGACCTAAAGTGGGGCCGGGGACGCCGAGGCGAAAGCACAAAAGCAAAAGCGCCCGGCCGAAGCCGGGCGCTGCGAAGCCTCCTTGCGTCGGCTCCGCTACCTCACCACCACCACCCCATCCTCATTCTCCTTGGGGAATGGCCATTCGAACCCTTCCTCGGGATCGAAGTCGCCGCCCTCCACCTTGTGGATGGCCTGCAACTCCTCTTGCGTTCCCTCGGGGTGGAGGCGCCGCTGGTTGACGGCACATTTCACCTCCGGCATGGCCACTCCTGGGCAATCGCGTGCCGCGAATCTACCCTATCCCATGTGAAGAAATCGTGAAAAAAACCCGCGGTTCTACGAGCAGAACCATCGGGATTGAGCCCTTCTACGAAGAGCCGGCCGCCCCACCAGGGGTCGGCCGGCTCGGCGGAACGCGTGGTCGCAAACCCTAGGGACCCACGGAGGGGGCGCCGGCGGCGGGCGCTCCTGCTGCCTCCCGCCCTCCATTCTTCGGGGCCGTCCGCACGAACCCCCCGAAATGGAGACACTCCTCGAGCCGGCAGGACCAGGCAAGGCCCTCGTCCCACACCGTCATGTCCGGGCAGCCGTCGCACATGTTCTGGCGTCCGTCAGGCAGGATGTCGATCGGCTGGATCACCATAATCGACTGCTGGTGCAGCCGCCGGAACAGCAGGCGCGGGTCGGTGATCGCGTTGCGCAGCGTGCGCCGCAGTCCAGTGTCGAACGGGGCGAGCGCCAGCATCGACCGGCCACGCCGCAGCACCTTGGGGTGGGCGTACGCGAGGTACCGGCCGTGGCGCCAGTGGTGCAGACTTTGCGCTAGCTCGGCCATTCTAGGGCCGTGGTACCCGTAGATGCGCTGCTTGGTGCCCATCCGAAGGGTGAGCAGCCACTTGAAGGAATCCGCCTTCTCGGTCCCGTTCAGGTAGGCGCAGGGGGCGAAGTCCGGAATGCGCTCACGGATCTTGGCCACCACCTCCGGCGCAGAGATGTCGACCCGGTGGTGGGCCGTCGGGCTCGCGTAGGCCAGCGGCTCCATGTCGAGCTTCTGCCCACCCACGTAGTAGTCGAACTGGCCCTCCAGCACCGCCTCCCGGTAGCAGATGAAGACCATCACGTGGACGATGTCGATGTGCTTCTGCGCCCAGTCGACCAGATCCGGCACGGCGTCCAGCGTGTCGTCGTACACGGTGGAATTGAACGCGCAGGAGAGACCACCGACCCGGGCCACCATCTCGGCGTAATGGAGGCGGAGCTCGTTGTGCTCCTGCTCCGTCTTGTCCTTCCACTTGGGACGCCCCTGCTTGCTGTCGATGTGGAAGGTGAACCCCCACAAGCCCGCGCGCTTCATGTCGCGGACGAGCTCCTCGTTCAGCGCGAGCCCGTTCGTGTTGATGATCGGCTTCCACCCCCGCTCGGCCACCAGGCGCACGATGTCCACGACCTTGGGGTGGGTCAGGGGGTCCCCGCCGGCGATGGAGATCCCGTCCACCTCGCGGTACTGCTGGAAGATGTCCAGGTCGGCAGCCACGTCCTCGAGGCTCTTGTGTTCGTTCACGTTCGCCCGATAGCACCCCTCGCACGCGAGGTTGCACTTCATAGTGGGCTCGAGCCACGCGATGGCGTTGTCGGGGAGGCTCCAGGGGAGTCGGTACAGCTCTCGGTGGTTCAGCACGTCGTTCATCATGACCTCAAGAGACACGCCGGATGGCGGGAGGAGGGAGGGGCTGTCGTCCTGCGTCGCACACACGTCCACCTTGCGGGGGTAAAGTTTGCTTAAATACGGCGCCGCGCATGAAGAGAGCGTGAATCGCCCATGAAGGGCGGGGTGCGTGGCGGCTTCAGCGAACTCCGACCAAGAGAATCGTCGTTTACGCCAGCTGCTCGAAAAAGTCGTTTCCCTTGTCGTCAATCAGGATGTACGCGGGGAAACCCTCGACGTCAATCCGATAGATCGCCTCCATGCCCAGCTCGGGGTATTCCAGCAGCTCGACCTTCTTGATGTGCTCCTGCGCCAGCACGGCGGCCGGTCCGCCGATCGACCCGAGATAGAAACCACCGTGCTTCTGGCACGCCTCCATCACCTGCCGGCTGCGGTTGCCCTTGGCGATCATCACCATGGAGCCGGCCCGGGACTGGAACTGATCCACGTAGGAATCCATGCGGCCGGCCGTCGTGGGGCCGAACGAGCCCGACGGCATACCGTCGGGCGTCTTGGCCGGCCCGGCATAGTAGACCGGGTGGT
>JBDGYO010000453.1:0-2654 GCA_039584015.1 Gemmatimonadota bacterium
ACTACGAGGACTTCGCCTGCCAGCGCGCGTTCGACCGCGACCCGGAGAACGTGTGGGACTTCCACGACAAGCGCCGCGAGGCGATCGGTGCGACCGAGCCGAACGAGGGCCACAGGATCATCGCCGAGGTGCAGGAGAGAAGGCCGGGAACCTGGGTCGTCACGCAGAACATCGACGGGCTCCACCAGCGCGCGGGCGCCGTCGACGTCATCGAGCTGCACGGGAGCATTTGGCGCGTCAGATGCGCCACCTGCGAGGCCATCCGCGACAACGACGAGGTGCCGCTCTCCAAGCGCCGCTGTAGCTGCGGCACCTACCTACGCCCGGACATCGTCTGGTTCGAGGACCCGCTCGACGGGCGCACTGTGCAGGCCGCGCAAAAGGCGATCGCCGACTGCGACCTGCTGGTGAGCATCGGCACGTCGGGCGTCGTCTTCCCCGCCGCCCAGCTCCCGCAGATCGCCGTCCAGAGCGGCGCCGCCTGCGTCGAGATCAACCCCGAGGAAACCGCCGTCTCCGCCTGGTACCAGCACCACCTCCGCGGCAAAGCGTCGGAGATGCTGCGCGGGATGTGGGAGGGGTAGGGGGCCGCACCGCCCCGTGACGCCCCCCGGCCGCGGTGGGGAAAAATCCACCACCACGGCCGTCCGATCGACCCCGCGACCCCGGCCGCGGTGGGGAAGAATCCACCACCACGGCCGTCCGATCGACCCCGCGACCCCGGCCGCGGTCTCCGGCTGCACAAATCTGCCACCCCCGCGCGCGTCTCCAGCCGGGTGACCCGTAGGAGGAGGACCACAGGCCGTGGCCCGGGGACCGTCCAGCGACTGCACAAATCTGCCACCCCGGCGCGCGTCTCCGCCCGGCTGATCCGTAGAAGGAGGAGGACCAAGGGCCGTGGCCCGGACGCCCGCGGTGCGAGTGCATCTCTAAACGGGTCTCCCCCGTCAAGCGGGCTCAGGGCTTTTTTGTCTGGTCACCTCCTCGGCATCCGGGACCGCGGCGGACGTGGTTCAGCTCGTGGCCAGTCATCTCTTCGGGCTCTTCGTCCCAGGCGGTCGATTTCGGAGGCAGCGTCCCCATCACAAATGCGGTTTGCACCTGCCCCGTCCACGCGGAGCGGGCGTCGGCTTGCGCCACCATGCACTCCTCGGGCTTGCTGCTCTCCGAGTGAATCACGTCCGTCACCGTCCTGGCCTCGTGTCGTGGCTTACGACGCGAAGGCGCGCGCCGCGTCGAAGCACTCCCCGTAGTGGAATAGCCGCCAGATGGACTCCGCCAGCTTGCGCGCCGCCGCGCAGCGCGCCTTGCCCTTGGCCTGCATGCGTTTCTCCCTACGTCGGACCCATTCCCCCACGGCGAAGCCGGGCCCCCGCTTCGCTCTCAGGCACGCCATCACCGCCTGCGTCAGAGCCCAGCGCAGATACGGGCTGCCCTCGCGACTGATCCCGCCGTGCCGCATCCGGCCGCCCGAGCTGCGGTCGGTCGGCGGCAACCCCGTGAAGCCGCCGAAGCTCTTGGCCCGCGCAAAGCGCTCCAGCGGTCCGGTTTCGGCGTACACCGCGGCCGCCAGCACGCGTCCGAGGCCCGGGATCTCCCGCTCGATGGCGGCGACCGCCGGCAGCTCCTCGACCAGCCCGGCGATCCGTCCCTCCCAGGCCGCGATCCGCCGGTCGTAGCGCTCGATCTCCTCCAGGCACTCCTGGAGGACGTCGCCCCGCGCGCCGTCCACCCGGCCCACCAGCTCGACGGCGCGAGCCCAGCCCCGCACCGTGGCGAGCGAGGACGAGACCCGCTCGCCGACCTGGGCCAGGTGCGAGCGCAAGATCGTCACCAGCCGGGAGCGGCGCCGCACCGCGTGGATCCGGGCACGGGTCGCGAGGCGCAGCTCGCGGTGGACTCCTTGCGGGATCCAGGCCTCGGGGAGCCGACTTTCGTAGGTGAGGTAGGCCAGCCAGAAGGCATCGTTGGCGTCGTTTTTCTGCCGGCTGTTGGCGATCGCCCGGATCTTCTTCGCCTGGGCCACGTGCACCACCTCGGCGTCGTAGCGGGCGACCAGCAGGTCGTAGACCCAGAGCGTGTAGCCACTGGCCTCGAAGGCGAAGTGCGTCTTCTTCCGACCCACCTCGCCCTTCAAGAACTCCTCGAGGCCCTCGCGGGTGGCCGCAAAACGTCCCGAGGACACCTCCTCCCCGCGCCGGTCGAGCCGACAGAAGAAGATGCACTGCTTGTGGACGTCGAGGCCGATCACCTGGGCGTTGACTTTCTGAACGGGTCGTGTGAGCTTGCGCATTCGGGTCTCCTTTACTGCGAAACAACTGGGACGTATGAGCCCGAATCGGAGGGACAACTTTGCCCTCCAGCAGAAGGGAGACCCGTTTAAGACATCACAAATCTGCCTCTTGCGAGTGCACAAATCTGCCACCCCCTCGCAAGGCCCGAGCTGCGTGGGCTGCAGGAGCCGTAGCAGGACCACGGGCCGTGCTCGGGCAGGTCGTCTTGCGAGTGCACAAATCTGCCACCGCCTCGCAAGGCCCGAGCTGCGTGAGCTGCAGGAGTACAAGCCGTAGCTCGGGCCATCCGTCCCGCGAGCGTTTCGCGCCACGTGTTGGCGCGAACCGTGGCAAGTTTCAACTCAATCGCGCCACGTGTTG
>JBDGYO010000454.1:0-2398 GCA_039584015.1 Gemmatimonadota bacterium
TGGCCGACCCCCGCACCACAAGCCCCGAGGAGGCCCAGGCGATCGTGATCCGCGATCCCGTCGTCGTGATGCTCTCCTACTCGATTCACGGCAACGAGCCGGCGGGCTTCGAGGCAGCCATGTGGGTCGCACATCAACTCCTGGCTTCGGAGGCGCCCCGCATCGTCGAACTGCTCGAGCAAACGCTGGTCGTGCTCAATCCCTCGGCCAACCCGGACGGACACGAGCGCTTCGCAGTGTGGTACAACTCGCTATCCATGGGGACCGACGAGCCGTACTCCTACGAGTGGAACGAGCCCTGGGGCATTTGGGGTCGGTACGGACACTACCGGTTCGACATGAACCGTGATTTCTTTGCGCTCTCCCAGACCCCCACCCGGGCCATCGTCGGCACGATCATGCGCTGGCATCCGCAGGTCTTCGTGGACCTGCACAGCACCACCGAGCAGTTCTTCTTCCCGCCTCCGGCCCAACCGGTGAATCAGAACCTCCCAGCCGAGTCGGGGCGCTGGATGGAGGCGTTCGGCCGCGGCAACGCGGCGGCGTTCGATCGGTTCGGGTGGCAGTACTACTCGCGCGACATCTTCGATCTGTTCTACGCAGGGTACTTCGACACCGGCCCGTCGCTGCACGGCGCTACCGGGATGACGTATGAGACCGATGGCGGCAAGGCACTCAAGCGGCGACGCGACGACGGCACCGTGATCACCTTCGCCGAGGGCATCGCGCACCACTACGTGGCGTCACTGGCCACCATCGAGACGGCCGCCGACAACCGGCAGGCACGGCTCGGCGACTTCTACGACTTCCACCGCTTCGCTATCGCCGAAGCGCGCGCCGCCACGATGAAGCGGGTGGTGATCCTCCCGGACAACGACCACACCAATGCGGCACGTCTGGCGACGCTCTTGTTGCGCCAGCACGTTCAAGTGAGTCGTCTCGACGCACCGTACAATGCCTCCTCGGCGCACGACTACCTGGCGGGTCCGAGCGCGCGAGGTGAACGTCGCACCTTCCCGGCCGGCGCGCTGGTGGTGGACCTGGCCCAGCCCGAAGGCCGCATGGCACGCGCGCTGCTCGAGCCACGGGCGGAGCTAGACCCGCTGTTCGTGCAGCGCCAATTGGAGAAATTCCGGCGCAACCAGCGGCGCGGCTCCAGCGCCATGGGCGAGCGGTACGAGTTCTACGACCTCACCGCCTGGTCGCTGCCTCTCACGCTCGGGCTCGAAGCATACTGGACTGAAGACCTGCGCGACGTCAGCGCCACCCCACTCGTCCTCCCCGAGGGCGGAGATCCGGTGCGCGCCATCGCTCCCGCAGGGGGCGTGACCGGCCGCGGGCGCTCCGCCTACGTCTTCCCCAACGACCGCCAGGCTGCAACGCAGCTGGCCATGTCGCTCTTGCGGGAGGGTTTCGTGGTGAACGTGAGCAGCCGCCCGCTCCGGGCGGACGGCCGCAGCTTCCCACGCGGCACCTTCGTGATCCGCACGTCGCGCAATCCCGAGTCGCTGCACGACCGGGTGGCAGTGCTTGCCTCGGAGATCGGGGTGCCGGTGTCCGCAGTGCAGTCGGCCTTCCCCGACAGCGGGCAGGTGGGCGTGGGGTCACAGAGCGTGGACCCGGTCTTCGCGCCGCGGATCGCGGTCGCTTCGGGACGCGGCATCAGCATCACCAGCTACGGGGCCCTGTGGCACTTCCTCGAGGCGGAGCTCGGGCAGCCCTTCGTTCCGGTGCCTTTGAGCTGGGTCGGTGGCATGTACACGCTCGCCGACTACAACGTGTTCATCGTCCCAAGCGGCAGCGCTGGGACGATCCGGCGCGAGTTGGGTACGCGAGGGATCGAGCGGCTCAAGCAGTGGGTGCGTGACGGCGGCGTGCTCATCGCATATGACAACGCTGCACTCTTCCCCGGTCACGAGGACGTCGGGCTGAGCACCGTGGAGCGACTGAGCCCGGAGGAGGACGACGACAGCCTTCCGAGCGGCCCGGAGCTGACGCCGCCGCTGGCGTCCCCCTCCGCCGAGCCCAATCGCTCCGAGTATGTCCCCGGGTCGATCTTCCGCGCCACGCTCGATCGAAGCCATTGGCTGACTCTGGGCTATCGACAGCAGGCCCTGCCGGTGATGCTGCGGGGCGGCACCTTCCTGGCGCCATCCGAGGACGGAGACAACCCGGTGGCGTTCGTAGGTGACTCGCTGCTCCTCGCCGGCTTCGCATGGCCCGACCACACGGAGCGGCTGCTGGGGGAGACCGTCTATGCCACGGCGGAACGTCAGGGCCGCGGACAGGTAGTACTGCTAGCGGAGGATCCTCTCTACCGGGCCTTCTGGCGTGGGCCGGCCCGGTTACTCACGAACGCGATACTGTTTGGAACCGGACGATAGGACGACGCTGGGCG
>JBDGYO010000455.1:0-2389 GCA_039584015.1 Gemmatimonadota bacterium
CGTAATGCACCAGGTGGGCGTTGGCCTCGAGGATGAGCTCGGTGCCGGGCTCGGTGTTCAGCCAGATCCCCGCCTGGTTGGCGCCGACCCCGGAGGGAAAGAACACGGCGGTCTCGCGCCCCAGCAGGTCCGCGACGCGCTGCTCCAACCGTCGCGTCGTGGGATCCCCGTCGAGCACGTCGTCTCCGACCTCGGCTTCGGCCATGTGCCGCCGCATCTCGGGCGACGGGCGCGTGACGGTATCGCTGCGCAGGTCGATCACGCGGTCAGCGGGCATGGGCACTCACTCCAGGATGGCGCGCTGCTCGCGGTGCCGGCGCGCCAGGTCGTAGGTCTCAGCCACCTCGCCGCCGAGCAGAAAGACGCAGGCCATGAAGTAGATCCAGACCACGAACAGCAGGATTGCGATGAAGTTGGCGTTGGAGATCAGGCGGTCGATGGTGGCGAACTGGCTGATATAGAGACTGTACAGCTTCTTGGCGACCTCGAACCCGAGCGCGGCCACGGCCGCGGCCACCACCGCCGTGTCCCAGCGCATGGGCCGCGTGGGGGCAAACGTGTACACGATGTAGAACAGCACGATGCCCACCACGTAGGTCGAGATGCCGACCACGAAGCGCCCGACGAACGGGTAGTTGGCGACGATGACGGTGAGGAGGGCGTTCGACACGAGCAACACCAGCGTCATGATCACCAGCCCGAGGTCGAGCCCCTTCCCCACGAAGTAGGAGCGCGTCTCGGGGGTGTCAAAGATCTCGTTCAGCGAAGAGCGGACGGCACTGAAGAACCGGGTCGCAAACCAGAGGAACAGGGGGATACCGTAGATGGTCAGCTCGGCTCTGCTGTCCACCAGTCCCGTGATGATGCGCTCCGCTCGCTCGAGCGGGCCCTGACCTCCCGCACCTCGGGGCAGGATCTGGTCGAGCACGCGCAGCACATCCGCCATGGCATCGTCGCCGGCGTGCACGAAGTAACCGAACGCTGCAAGGAGGAGAAGGGCAAAGGGGAGCGCCGCGAGCAGCGCGTCGAAGGTGAGAGCGCTCCCGAGAAAGAGGATCTGGTCGTCGTTGGCGCCGATGAACACCCGGCGCACAAAGCCGAAGGGGGAGAAGGCCCACCCTCGGCGTCGTGGTGCTGGCACGCGGGGGTGCGGTACTCCTACTCCGCCGCCTCGTCGTCGTCGTCGCGGCTGCGCTTGCCGCGCGAGCGTGAATCGGCGAGCCTCCGCTCCAGCTCGTCCCGGGCGGAGTGCACGGCGGCCTTGCCGGCGTCGAGGGCATCCTGGGCACCCTCACGCGTGTCCCGCAGGCCGCGTCGCGCGGTCTCGTAGCCGTCCTCGAGGCGCTCCTTGGCGCGACCGTACCCCTCCTCCACCTGCTCACGCCACTCCTCGGCTTTCGACTGCGCGTCGTCACGCAGTTGGCGGCTGCGGTCCTTGATCACCCGGCGCGTCTCCTCGCCGCTCTGCGGAGCGAACAGCAACGCTGCCCCCGCTCCCAGCAGCAGCCCGAACAGGAACCCGCCGAGCCCGCCGCTCGACCGCTCAACGATTATGACGGGTTTGTCGTCGCGAACGTGTGGCATTGTCCCTCCGTAGTACTTCGGAACCCCAGTTGAATACTACCACGCCCCCGAAAGGCCGTCAAAAGACCACTTCCAGCCCGTCATGGGCAGGGGAGACCCCCTCGGGAAGGCGCGCCTCGAGCTCCGCGTGGGAGTACCGATGGGTCAGGTGCGTCAGGAACGCCTGCCGCGCCCCGATCACCCGCACCATCTCTACCGCCTCGGGGATCGAGAGGTGCGTCGGGTGCGGCTTCTCGAACAGGGCGTTGAGCACCAGCACCTCGACGCCCTCGAGTCGGCGCACCGTTTCCTCGGGCAGCGCCTTGGCGTCGGTCAGATAGGCGACCGGCCCGATCCGGTACCCGAACACGCGGGTCCCGCCATGGTCGGCCTCCACGGGCAGCACCGGTACGCCGGCAACCGTCACCTCCACGTAGGGCTCGACGGCCTGGGCAACCAGCTCCGGCTTGCTGGTCCCCGGAGGCGGCTCCACGCCGGCGTCGAAGATGTAGCGGAACCGCTGCTGCAACAGCTCGATGGTCTCCCGCGGGCCGTAGATCGGCGGGCGCCGGCGTCGCACGGAAAGGGCGCGCAGATCATCGATCCCGTGCACGTGATCGGCGTGCTCGTGCGTGTACAGCACGGCGTCCACCGCGGGGATACCGCTGCCGGTGAGCTGAACCCGCAACTCCGGTGGCGTGTCGATGAGCATCCGCGCGCCGGAGTCCAGCTCCACCACCGCCGCCGTACGGCTGCGGCGGTCGCGCGGATCGTCCGACGTGCAGACCGGACAGTCACAGCCGATGACGGGGACCCCGAACGACGT
>JBDGYO010000456.1:0-2389 GCA_039584015.1 Gemmatimonadota bacterium
CAGTAGGTCACGCTGGGGATGTTGTCGTAGCGGATCGGGTGCGGCTGCTTCCCGGCCACGTGCTCGGCGACGAACACGCCCTCCCGGCTCCCCTTGTGGGCCAGCATCGGCGGGCCGGCGATGTCGCCGATGGCGTACACTCCCTCGGCCGAGGTCTGGAGGTTCTCGTTCACGGCGATGAAGCCCTGCTCATTGAGCTTCACGCCGGCCGCGTCGAGGCCAACGTCCTCGGTGTTGAGCGCCCGTCCCGCGCCAATGAGCACCTTTTCCGCCTCGATCTGCTGCGCCTTGCCACCCACCTCCACGTCGAGCGTCACGCCGCTCTTCCCGACCTTGGCCCCCTTCACCGTGGCCGCCGTCAGCATCTTGATCTTGCGCTTCTTGAAGCTGCGGGCGACTGCTGCGGCCGACTCGGCGTCCTCCAGGGGCAGGATCTGCGGCAGGATCTCGATCAGCGTGACCTCGGTGCCGAAGGCGTTCAAGATATCGGCGAACTCGCAGCCAACCGCGCCGGCGCCCACGATGGCCACCGACTTGGGCGCTGCCTCCAGGAAGAGCGCCTCGTCGGTGGAGATCACCGTGGTTCGGTCGAGCTCGAGACCGATCTGTGGAATGCCCTTCACGCGCGTGCCCGTGGCGATGACGACCGCCTTGGAGGCCGTGTAGGTGTCCTTGCCGACCTTGACCTTTCGGCCCTTCTGCAGCGTGCCGGTGCCGGCGATCACAGTCACCTTGTGCTTCTTCATCAGGAACTCGACACCCTTCGAGTTCTGCTCGCTCACCTTGCGGGAGTGCTGGATGGCCGCCCCGAAGTCGAGTGACACGGTGCCCGCGTTCACGCCGAGCGCCTTGGCGTCCTTCTGTACGAGGTTGGCGACGTAGGCGCTGTGCAGCAGCGCCTTACTGGGGATGCAGCCCACGTTGACGCACACGCCGCCCAGCTTCTCTCGCTCCACCACCGCAGTGGCGAGCCCCAGTTGTGCCGCGCGGATCGCGCACAC
This sequence comes from Gemmatimonadota bacterium, assembly GCA_039584015.1. Classification (GTDB taxonomy): domain Bacteria; phylum Gemmatimonadota; class Gemmatimonadetes; order Gemmatimonadales; family GWC2-71-9; genus WVYX01. The sequence continues at coordinate 1,002 of JBDGYO010000456.1, forward strand.
GTAGCCGGCGGGTCCCCCGCCGAGGATGATCACGTCGAATGTCTTGGTTGCCACGAGTCGATGCCTCGCAGGAGGATGTCGGTCAATACACGATCGCCAGCGGGTTCTCCAGCATTCGCTTCACGGTCTGTAGGAACTTGGCGCCGGTGGCGCCGTCGATCACGCGGTGGTCGCAGCTCATCGTGATGCGCATCCGCTTCTGCACGAGCAGCTCGCCGTCCTCGACTACCGGCTGCTCGGTGATGCTGCCCACCGCCAGGAGCCCCGCCTCGGGCGGGTTGATCACACCGGTGAACTGGTCGATCTCGAACATGCCGAGGTTGGAGAGGGAGAACGTCCCGCCGGTGTATTCCTCGGGCGTCAGCTTCCGCTCGCGGGCGCGCTCGGCCAGCTCGCGCGACTCCACCGCGATCTCGCGCAGCGACTTGAGATGCGCGTTGCGGATTACCGGCGTGATCAGCCCGTCGTCGATGGCCACGGCCATCGAGAGGTGCACCTCGTTGAAGAAGCGGATCCTGCCGTCCCCCAACCACCAGGCGTTGCACTCGCGATGCTGGTGCAGCGCCGCGGCCGCCACCTTGAGTATGATGTCGTTGTACGAGATACGGGGGCCCGCGTCCAGCGCGTTGAGTGCCTCCCGGGCCTCCGCCGCCTGGTCCATGTCCACTTCGGTGGTGAGGAAGAAGTGGGGAACGGGCCCGATCGACTCGACGAGGCGGCGCGCGATGGTCTTCCGCATCTGGCTGAGCTCGACGTCCTCATACCCTCCCGCCGGCAGCGGCACAGCGAGCGGCGTCGGCCCGGCAGTGGGGGCGCCCTCCACGTCGCGTTTCACGATGCGGCCGCCGGGTCCCGAGCCCTGGACCGCGCCCAGGTCGAGGCCGCGCTCGCTCGCCAGACGCCGCGCCAGCGGTGATGCCTTGACCCGGCCGGTGGGTTGGGGTGCCGGGGGAGCAGGGGCTGCAGCCGCAGGGCTCGGTGTCGGCGCCGGGGGTGCTGCGGCCGCCGGCTCCTTCTTCGCAGGCGCCTTCTTCGGTCCGTCTACGCCCGCGAGGAGCGCGTCGATGTCCTCGTCCGGCTCGGCAATGACCGCGACGATGTTGCCGACCTCGATGGTCGCGCCCGCGCTCGCGAAGATCTTGCGTAGCACGCCGGCGCCTCGGGCCTGCAGCTCCATGACCGCCTTGTCGGTCTCCACCTCCGCGAGCACGTCCCCGTCGGTGACGCGGTCGCCTTCCTGCTTGTGCCAGGACAGCAGCTTCCCCTCCTCCATAGTGGGGGAGAGCGCTTCCATGAAGACTTTAGTCGCCATCGAGGTACGTGACCCTCCGCACGGCCTCGATCACGTTCTCGGGCCGCGGCTTGGCCAGCCGTTCGAGGTACTTGTT
>JBDGYO010000457.1:0-2386 GCA_039584015.1 Gemmatimonadota bacterium
CTCGAGGCAGCCGTAGTTGCCGCACTTGCAGCGCCGGCCGGTCGAGTCGATGCTCATGTGACCGATCTCGCCGGCGATGTCACTGGCCCCGTGGAAGATGCGCCCGTCGAGCACGATCCCCCCGCCGATGCCGGTGCCGACCGTGAGCCCCACGACCACTCGGCTGCCGTGCGCCGCACCGCGCCACCACTCGCCGAAGATCGCGCAGTTGGCGTCGTTGTCGAGCGTGGCGGGAAGGCCCACTGCCTCGCTCACGCGGTCGCGCAGCGGGAAGTTGGTCCAGCCCAGGTTGGGGGTCGTCAGCACGATTCCGCGCTTCGTATCGAGTGGCCCGGGCGAACCGATACCCACGCCGACGACGTCCAGGTCGTCGCGCTCGAACGCCGCACCGGTGGTCTCCAAGGAGCGCTCCACCATCGTCGCGATCTGCTGCACCACCGCATCGGGCCCGCCGTTGGTGCGGGTGCGCTCCCTCTGCAGGCCGTGCGCGGCGCTACCGTCCTCGGCCACGGTTCCCACGACCACGTTGGTGCCTCCGATGTCCACACCCATGATGAGCCGCATCGTCGCCCCCTAGTCCACCTGCAGCACGGCCAGGAACGCCTCCTGCGGGATCTCGACGGTTCCCACCTGTTTCATGCGCCTCTTTCCTTCCTTCTGCTTCTCCAGGAGCTTGCGCTTGCGGGTCACGTCGCCGCCATAGCACTTGGCGGTAACGTCCTTGCGCACCGGCCGTACGGTTTCCCGCGCGATCACGCGCGAGCCGATCGAGGCCTGGATTACCACCTCGAACAACTGCCGCGGAATGAGCTCCTTCAGCTTCTTCGCTACCTTGCGGCCCCAGGCGTATGCCTCGTCCTTGTGGATGATCACGCTGAAGGCATCCACAGAGCTTCCATTGATCAGCATGTCCAGCTTGACGAGTTGGTTCGGCCGGTACCCCGAGAGCTCGTAGTCCATCGTGCCGTAGCCGCGCGTCACCGTCTTCAGGCGGTCGTAGAAGTCCAGGATGATCTCGGCGAGCGGGAACTCCCAATCCAGCTCCACCCGGGTCGGGTCGAGATACTGCATTCCCGCGTACTCGCCCCGCCGCTCCTGGCCGAGCTGCATGATGGCGCCGATGTAGTCGCTGGGGGCCGTGATCCGCGACTTGATATACGGTTCCTCGATGCGGTCGACCTCGGAGCCGGTCGGCATCTTGGATGGGTTTTCGATCAGCTGCATGGTGCCGTCGGTGAAGTGCACGTGGTACTCCACGTTCGGCACGGTCGTGATGAGGTCGAGGTCGAGGTCGGACTCCCGCTCCAGCCGCTCCCTCACGATGTCCATGTGGAGCAGGCCGAGGAATCCGCAGCGGAAACCGAATCCCAGCGCCACCGACGTCTCTGGCTCGTAGTGCAGCGAGGCGTCGTTCAGTTGCAGCTTCGCGAGCGCGTCCCGCAGGTCCTCGTACCGGTTGGCATCGGTGGGGTAGAGGCCGGCGAACACCATGGAGTGGATGTCCCGGTACCCCGGGAGGTTCTGCGACGCCGGGTTGTCGGCGTCCAGCACCGTATCACCCACGCGGGTCTCCTGCACGCCGCGGACGTTGGCCACGACGTATCCCACCTCGCCGGCATCGAGCGACTGGGTCGGACGCTGGTCGAGGTGGAGGTATCCTACCTCGGCCACCTCATAGCGGTCCGTGGGATGTGAGCCGAACACGATGTCCATCTTCGGGGTGATGCGTCCGTCCACCACGCGCACGCTGGGGATCGCGCCGCGGTAGCGGTCGTAGTACGAGTCGAAGATCAGGGCACGCAGGGGCGCCTCGGGGCGACCCGATGGGGGCGGCACGCGCCGCACGATCGTCTCCAGGAGGGCGTGCACGCCCGCCCCCTCCTTTGCCGAGATCCGCAGGATCTCGTCGTCGTCGACCCCGATCAGCTCCGCGAACTCGTGCGCCCGCTTGTCGGGCTCCGCCGCGGGCAGGTCGATCTTGTTGAGGACAGGGATGATCTCGAGATTCGCATCCAGCGCGAGCAGCAGGTTGCTCACCGTTTGCGCCTGGATGCCCTGACTCGCGTCGACGACCAGGATGGCGCCCTCGCAGGCATTGAGCGAGCGAGACACCTCGTAGGTGAAGTCCACGTGGCCCGGCGTGTCGATGAGGTTGAGCTCGAACGCCTCGCCGCTCTCCGCCGTGTACTGCATGCGCACGGCATTCAGCTTGATGGTGATGCCGCGCTCCCGCTCCAGGTCCATGGTGTCCAGCACCTGGGCGCGCATTTGGCGTTTCTCCACCGTGCCGGTCGCCTCGATGAGGCGGTCGGCCAGGGTGGACTTGCCGTGGTCGATGTGCGCGACGATGCAGAAGTTGCGGATGTGGTCCTGGCGCATCGGGGGA
>JBDGYO010000458.1:0-2385 GCA_039584015.1 Gemmatimonadota bacterium
GCTGCGCGCGGACGTCGACTATGGTGTGGCGACGGCCAAGACCACGTACGGCGCCATTGGGATCAAGGTGTGGATCTTCAAGGGTGAAGTGATGGAAGATGGCCACGGCCGCACCTACAGCACGGGAGCATAGCGGATGCTGGCGCCGAAGCGAGTGAAGTACCGCAAGCAGATGAAGGGCCGCACCAGAGGCCACGCGACCCGTGGGAATACTGTCGCGTTCGGGCAGTACGGCCTGATGACGCTCGATCCGGGCTGGCTCAGTAGCCGCCAGATCGAGGCAGCCCGCGTCGCGATGACGCGTGAAATGAAGCGTGGCGGCAAGATCTGGATCCGCATCTTTCCGGACAAGCCGATCACCAAGAAGCCGGCCGAAACCCGGATGGGTAAGGGGAAGGGCAACCCCGAAGCGTGGGTCGCGGTCGTAAAGCCCGGCAGAGTGCTGTTCGAGGCGGAAGGCATTCCGGTCGAAACGGCCCGGCGGGCGTTCCAGCTCGCAGCGGCCAAGCTGCCGGTGAACACGCGCTTCATATCGCGCGAGGAAAGCTAGACCCATGGCACTGAAAGACGCCGAGCAGAAGCCACTGACGGGGGTGCAGCTCCGCGAGCTCAGCACCGAGGACCTCCAGGTGGAGCTGCAGCAACTCAAGGACGCGCGGTTCCGTCTCAAGTTCCGGTCCGCCACCGAGGCGATCGACAATCCGAGTCAGTTCCAGGTCTTGCGCCGCAACATCGCGCGGATCGAGACGGTGCTTCGCGAAAGGAAGCAGTCATGAGTCAGGAAGCCAGCGCACGACCGCGGCGCAAGATGCGCACAGGCGTCGTGGTGAGCGACAAGATGACCGACACGGTCGTAGTGGAGCTCACCCGCCAGTTCGCGCATCCGCTGTATGGCAAGCGGCTCACGCGGACGAAGCGGGTGAAGGCGCACGACAAACAGGGGGCACACGCCGGTGACACGGTGCGAATCCTCGAGACGCGCCCCATCTCGAAGACCAAGCGGTGGCGCGTCGTCGAGATCGTGACCCGCGCTGAGTAAGTGAGGGCGACGTGATTCAGCAAGAGTCGATCGTCAGGATCGCCGACAACTCCGGCGCACGCCGCGGGCTCGTCATTCGGGTGCTGGGCGGCAGCCGCCGTCGGTACGCCCGGGTCGGCGACGTGGTGGTCGTGGCGATCAAGGACGCGCTGCCGAACAGCCAGGTGAAGAAGGGTGAGGTTGCCAAAGCTGTCGTGGTACGCACGGCGAAGGAGACCAGACGCCGCGATGGGAGCTACATCCGGTTCGACGAGAACGCGGCGGTGCTCATCAATGATGCCGGCGAGCCCAGGGCGACCCGAATCTTCGGGCCCGTCGGCCGAGAGCTGCGCGAGAAGCGGTTCATGAAGATCGTCTCACTCGCGCCCGAGGTGCTGTGATGAAACCGCTGGTCCACAAGAAGTCTAGGCGGAAGAACAAGGAGGAGCCCACGCCGGTGCGCCACAAGATGCGCGTTACCAGGGGTGATCACGTGCGCGTCATCCGCGGCGAGGAGCGTGGGACGGAGGGAACGGTCATCCGGGTGCTGCCGAAGCAGAACCGAGTGGTCGTGGAGGGCGTGAACGTCGTCACCAAGCATAAGAAGGCGACGCAGACGGGAGAAGAGGGTGGGATCATCAAGTTCCCGGCGCCGATCCATGTGTCGAACGTCATGTTGTTGGATCCCAAGTCCGGCGACCCGACACGGGTCAGGCGCAAGAAAGACCAGGATGGAACGGTGGAGCGGCTGAGCGTGAAGTCGGGCCAGCCGATCCCGAGGAGCCGCTAGAGCCATGGCGAAGAAGGAACAAGCGGTGCAGGAAGCGCCCGCGCCGGCTCCCCGGCTGCGGGGGCATTACCAGGAGCGGGTCCGGCCGAAGCTCATGCAGGAGTTCGGTTTCGACAACATTCACGAACTTCCGCGGTTGGAGAAGATCGTGCTCAACGTCGGGATCGGCGAGGCGCCCAAGAACCCCAAGATCCTGGACGCCATCGTCGAGGAGCTCGGGGCAATCACGGGCCAGCGTCCAGTCATCACGCGGGCGCGGAAGGCCATCTCGAACTTCTCACTGCGGGCAGGCATGCCCATCGGCGTGCGTGTGACGTTGCGCGGTGCACGGATGTACGAGTTCCTCGATCGATTCATCAACGTGACGGTTCCGCGGATTCGTGACTTCCGCGGCTTCCCCACGCAGTCGTTCGACGGACGCGGGAACTATACGGTCGGGATCCGGGAACAAATGGTGTTCCCCGAGATCGACTACGACAAGGTGGAGAAGATCCACGGGATGGACATCACGTTCGTCACGACGGCGGGTCGGGACGACGTGGGAATGGCCCTGCTGCGGGAGATGGGAATGCCGCTC
>JBDGYO010000459.1:0-3189 GCA_039584015.1 Gemmatimonadota bacterium
TTCAGTAGGAGACCCTGTCATGGGCGTCCGCATCAAGAAGACCGCGAGTTCCATCGCCAAGCGGAAGACCTTCAAGGGTCCCGCCAAGAAGACCACCCTCAAGAAGCCGAAGCCGATCTCGAAGCCGGCTCCCAAGAAGCGCCCGACCCCGAAGCGCAGGAGCAAGTGACATGGCAGGCAAGCCGACTGTCGGCAAGGTCCGACGCCTGAAGACCAAGGAGCAGAAGGAGCGCGAGGCCAAGGCCGCCAAGGCGAAGGCCAAGGCGAAGTCCAAGACCAAGCACAAGCTCCCCCGCGGCCTCAACCGGAACCAGCGCAAGCTGCTAATCAAGTCCGAGGAGAACGAGTAGCCATGACCCGGATCACCGCCATCATCACTACCCTACTGCTGCTGCTGGTGGCGGCGCCGGCCACTTCTCTCGAGGCTGAGGCCCAGATGCTGAAGCCGATCAACGCCGTCCCGTGGATCATCTTCGACTCCGACTGCACCGACGACTACAACCTGGACATCGACGGCGCCGCGCCCCCGGCGGTGACGCTCGGCGGTGGGACGACCAACCTCGTCCTGCCCGCGAACTGGGACACCATCCAGGAGTCGTACCCGCTCACGATGAACTTCGACGCGCCGGTCCAGGTCAGCGGCTCGTCCGACGGCCTCTGCGACTCCGCGCCCTGGACGATCATCGGCACGCTGACCCAGGCCGTCTCGAACGAGAACTACTACATCGGCCCGCTCGTCCTGCCGCCCGCTGGCGCCATGCTCAACGCCCACTGGACGACCGTGCCCGGCACCGGCTGGACCATCTCGTGGGTAGGGCGTCTGCCCTGGCACAGCTCGCAGGTCCACACCATCAACGCGAACTCGAGCTTCGGGGCGCAGACCTGGCCCATCCTCCAGCACATGGGGCCACAGCTCCAGTCGTCCAACTTCTTGCAGTCGACCACCAGCGCGCTGGCGCAGCCGCCCCTCGCGGCCCCCACGTACCTCGCGTTCACCCACAGCGGCGGGGCGGGCACCTGGGTACGCGACGCCGCTCTCTGGTCCTACCGGGACCTCAACCCCACGAGGGCCAACCGATGATCCGCCTACTCGCCGTCCTCTTCCTGTGCCTGCTCCCGCTGTGGAGCGGCGCGCACAGCTTCAACGAGGCCATCGCCGGCTACGATCCCGGCCCGGGCGAGACGCTCAACCGCCCCTGGGCGCCCCTGGCCTGGAACTGCACCGACGACTACGACACGCCGGTCCCGCCCTCGGGCCCCGCGCACGACGGCGACCAGCTCTTCGACGAGATGGACACCTTCGCCGAGGCGCTGGACCTGTGGTCGAACTGGACCGCCGAGACGCAGACGTCCGGGAGCCCAGACGGGATCTGCGACGCCCAGCCCTGGTCGATCTACAGCCGCCCCCTCACCGCCGCCGGCAATCCGAACGAGCTGTGGGTCGGCCCGATCTACCTGCCGTCCGACGGCGTGGAGCTGCTGGTGAACATGACCGGCATCACCTCTGTCAGCCGCACCGTCGAGTTCGCCGTCCCCGCGCCGTGGGACCCGACCCTCGCGATCACGTGGTGGCAGTACGAGTCCGCCGTGAACCCGACCCTGTGGGAAGGCTCCCTCGGCCCGACGCCCTACGTGACCTCGACCTCGGAGTTCGACGACTACCGCTCGCCCATCCCGAGCGGTCCCGTCTACATCCGCGTGATCTCGACCGGCGTGCCGGCCACGAGCTGGCTCTGGTATCTCGCCCTCACACCCTTCAACGTCCACACCTACGGACCGTAGGAGTCACCATGCCCCGCTTCCTGGCCCTCGTGGCCCTCATTCTCCTCATCGCGGCCCCCAGCGCAGCCCGGCATTCGTTCCGCGGCTCGTGGGCGCTCTTCGACGAGGACTGCACAGACCTGTACGACCTCGACGTGAACGGCGCCGGCCCGCCCGGCGGCTCGGTGGACCTGACCGTCCTCACGAACTGGGACACCTTCTCCGAGGCCTACGACATCCAGGCGAACATCGGCGCGCTCGCGCAAGTCTCGGGCGACCCCGACGGCCTGTGCGACGCCAACCCCGAGACCGTGCTGGGGAACTTCACCCTGGCCGCGGACACGGGACTCGTCCTCGGCCCGCTCAAGTTCCCCGCCGGCGGAGTCCTCTTCATCCACGACTTCACCGCCGTCGTCACCGACTACCGCTTCCTGTTCCAGCTCGAGCAGCCCTGGGATCTCGTGGGCATGACCTTCACCGGCACGCCGGTCGACACGGTCACCACGCCGAAGGCCTACGTCTTCGGCCCGGGCCCCGTCGGCACCAGCTCGTATATCAGCGCAGCCGATCAGCTTCCGTTCCCCGCCGCCAGGATCTTCCTCGTGCTGGACCTCGACGGCATCTTCCTCGTGCTGGACCTCGACGGCGTCGGCGACTTCGACTTCAACGTAGGCCTGATCTCACTTCGGGCCGACCAATTCGGGAGAGACTGATCCATGTTCCGCGCAATCCCCTTCCTCGCCGCCTTCGCCCTGCTGGCGGCGGCGCTCCTCACGCTCCCCGCGTCGGCAGATCGCGTCGGCGTGCTCAACGCCAGGCCGCTCCACTCCACGTGGAAGATCTTCGAGGACGGCTGCACCGACCTCTACTCGCTGGACGCCACGGGCAGCGCGCCCCCGGCCGGCACCGACCCGGGCGCGACCGGCCTGGGCTCGACCTCGAGCTGGAACAGCCTCGCCGAGGCGTACAACCTCCAGGCGAACCAGGGGGCCCCGCCCCAGGTCTCTGGAGACGTCGACGGCCTGTGCGACGACGCTCCCTGGACGATCAACGGCGCCCTCTCGACCGGCGCGAGCCAGGACCTCTTCATCGGCCCGCTGAACTTCCACGGCCGCGGCGGCTACCTGATCTCGGACTACGACGTGATCGGGACCAACTGGGCCTACACGTGGAACAGACGTGATCGGGACCAACTGGGCCTACACGTGGAACATCGACTCCCCCTTCGACGGCTCTGCCGTCAAGATCGAGTTCGACCGCACCACCGCCAGCACGTCCACGAGCGTCATCATCCACCTGTTCGGCCCCGCCGGCGTGGATGCCGCCGCCGCCATCGCCGCCAGCGAGGAGTCCGTCTTCCCCGAGGCGCCCATCTACCTCATGCTGGACCTGAACGGCGCCGCCTCGTGGCAGATCAACCTGGCGTTC
>JBDGYO010000460.1:0-2380 GCA_039584015.1 Gemmatimonadota bacterium
GTTTCTTCTTAGGTTTCTCCATAACGACTTCAGTTTGTTCCTCAACAACAGTATTGGAACTATCAAGATTCCCCAATAATAATCGAAGTTCATCAATAGACCCCTTAATTTCAACCATAGGACAATCACCTATGATTAATTGTCACTTGCAGTTGATTGTATTGCAATGGCCATCCAATCTTTGGAGGATAGTTTAGCAACCCTACATTTGATTCTTGCAGTAACGGCAAGATTGTTTGCCCCTGTTACTGTCGCGCCATCAATACCTGCTACTAAATACAGGCTATCATTTACAACCAAGAAGGCTTCACTTAGAGAAGTTGGGCCAAAGTTGTCAGGATATAAGTCGCTTGCATATGAAGCAACATTGTTGGCTTGATCGATTACCAAAGAACCACTTGCAATAAGTGATTGGTCGTCAGCTCTAACGAATGCTGTTGCCGGATTCAGATCGGTTAGTTGAACCCCTATTGTGCCACTACTTGTAACCATTTGCTCAGGATTAGGAGCTAATGTAGTTCCACTTTGAAAAATGAAGTCTACTGATTCTATCGCCACAGCTTGACCTGTTGCGACATTCACATAAGCTCCTAAATCGATTGTTCCTTGTACTCTTCCGCCTGTTGTTGTTCCACCTGAAAGGACTACTGTCTCGGTCAGATAGAAACTGCCTGTCTTTGCTGTTGCCATATACCTATCATGATAGGGGATGTCTATAAATAAAATGGTTAAACATAGGGTGAACATCTACACCGGTATAGGGGTAGTGTAGTACGCAGTACTACGAATCTACCCGTTTCTCCTATTTTTTTCCGTTATTTATTTATTAAAAGTCGAATTGGCCTATACTGATGAAGACAATCATAAGCGCCAATATCCCCGTGACACTTGCTTCACGGCTGAAAGATAAGACAAAAGGAACAAGATCAAGGGTCATAACAAGGGCTTTAACTGCATATCTTGATGAAAAAGAAGCTTACAACATGAATGATTTGCCGATAGAAGATATTTTGATGCACTTATTCTACCGTGATGAATTAACAGACATGCAAAAAACTTTGATTCGACAAATGTATCTGGAGATGAAAGAATGAATTGGTATGTGGGGCAATTTTGTCACCGATCTGCATGTGATGAAAAAGTGTTTTTCGTGAGATTAATGAAACATACACAGTATGATTTTGTATATCCATTTGCATTATGCTATGATTGTGCTAATTTTTTACAATTAAATGATAATAAAGTGGGTATGTAAAATAACAAGCTCATGATCGATGGAATTCTATTCGTTGTACTGCTAAAATGCGGGAAGCTACGCCCAGGAACAAAAAAGCAATGTTATTTTTATTCAATATTTAATCTCAAAGGTGCAGTAATATTCTCTTGCATTCTAAATAGATCTTGAATGATTGGTAACTCGTTAAAATCTCGCAATAGTTCTTTACCTAAATGAGAACCGACGAACGCTACATCTTCCATGATAGAGGGCGCTTCTTCTAAAATTGTTTTACCTGTAAATTGCAATTTCTCCCCAAGATCATCTAAATCTAATGAAATAACATCATCTATGAAATCTACATAATCGTCTAACCCTTTTTTGCCAAACAACGCATAAGAATATGCGCCACCTGCTACTACTATGGCGCTTGCAATCCAAGTAACCGGCGCAGTTATTATTCTTGTAGCACCATAACCTATGCCACGCATAACCAATAATTCGCCATACCATATACTACCTAATTGAATTGCTACAACTCCAGTTTCTTTTGCAATATTTTGAGGACTTGGATCGTCAATAATATCACTTGTATATTGGTATATTACATAACCACTAACGGCTAATCTACCTCTATTGAGATAATTAATGTTAGTTGCCATAGTTAGCCAACTCGTAAGATCGTTTTAACCTCATCATATGAGCTAATTCTTCTTCTTTGATTATGTTAGCTCCCAAAACAAATCTTGTAGGATATGCGATAATTCCTTCAGGGCCGGTAAATGGAACTAAACTTGAAACTACAATAAATCTATACAGATACAATTTTTCTCCAGCTGTAGGTTCTCCTGAACCATAAGATCCTCCACAAACTACACTTTGTAAATTATTAGCTCCATAAGTTGTTCGAATTCTCGTGAATCTAACATTACACATAGGAATTTGTTCAAAATTTGTAGAACTTTGATTAGTTGACGGATATCCACCGGTTAGAATTCCAAGCATAGTATCATCGATGTTTAATTTTTCTTGACTCATTACATCTACTATGAATAATCCTTCGTCTTGTGTGCCTGTAGGGCCAACGGGAAAGAATGTAGTTTGGTAGATTCCTGAATCTTGTAGCTCCATTAATGTAGGAACAAGCGTAAGATCGTCTAAGTT
>JBDGYO010000075.1:0-9401 GCA_039584015.1 Gemmatimonadota bacterium
CCGCTTCGACCTCGAGGTTGCTGGCCCACACTCGCAGCGTATCGACGCGCGCGAGGGTGTCGGCGACACTGATCTGCGCCTCGGCGCCGTCGATGCTCACTCCCTGGATGACGGAGCTGTCGAGTGACACCCGGGCACGGAGCCCGAACCCGCCATCGTCGAGCCGCTCCTCGCCGCTTCCTTCGAGCCGTCCGAACACGCTCGTGGCGGGAAGGTCCTCCCTGGCCGAGCCGAGGTCGAACGCCTGGAGCTGCGCCGTCAGCATGTGGGCACCGCGCCGGTCGGGAAGGAGCAGGAGGGATCCCTCGATGCGGACCGCGCCGCCCGGCCCGGAGAGGTCCGCCTCGAGAGCGAGCGAGTCGAACCGCCCCGCCAGATGCAGCGCGCCCGCCCACGATCCCACGACGTCGAATCCCGGATAGCTCGAGTGGAAGCTCGCGAGGCGTAGCGAATCGAACACCACGTCGCTCCACACGCCGAGCGTGTCGCCCCGTGAGTCGAGGTGGACCGAGCCGCGGGCCACCGTTTCGGACAGCGGCTCGTGCGCGTAGCGCAGCTCGCCCTCGTAGGTCGTGTTGCGCCACGGGCCACTCAGCGTGCCGCTCCCACGCAGCCGACCGAGCAACTCGATCGCCGGCACGAGCCGCCGCACCGTCGACAGCTCGATGTCCGCCGCCGTGACACCGAACCGCTGGAAGATGAACTCGCCGGGGACCCCCACGGCCACGAGCCCCCGGCCCTCGATGTGCGACTCGGGCCAGCCCTCTACCAGGGAGTCGCGGAATGACACGTCCAGCTCGAGCTGCATGCCCTCCCGCGGACCGTCCATCGCTACATCCCCCGTCACACGGCCGGCCATGGGGAGCGTGTCGAGGAAGCCGCGCACGTACTCCAAGTCGAAGTCCTGCAAGTCGAGGTCGGTGTCGTCGAACGCCCAGGTCTCGCCCGGCCCGAGTCTCATACCCAGCCGGCCCCGAGCGCGACCGCCCCCGCCGCTTCCTTCCAGATCGAGTCGCGTGCCCACGAAGTGCAGCTCGTCCGTGCCGCGGGAACGCACGGTGAACTGGCCCACTCCGACGAGCCCGGACGGAATCGCGGAGACGAGCCCGCGCACCTCGTCCGCCACAACGTGTTGGGCGTCGATCTGGAGGTCGAATAGGATGGGACCGTAGGGCCACGACAGGGCGCCGTCCACGACCGCGCTGCTCTCCGGCAGCCGTACGCGCATCCCTTCGAGCTGGAGCGTGTCACCGACCAGCGTTACCCACCCCCGCAGGTCGGTCACCGTGATCAGGGGGTCGGATCCCACCACGCGCAGGCGCTCCACCTCGGCCCGGATCCCGTCCTCACCGGGCAGCGGCGAGGAGACCCGCAGGTACCCGAGCCGCGCGTTCAACGAGCGGAAGCGCCGCACCCGGACGTCGCCATACGGTCCGCGCTCCCGTTCCACCAGCGAGTCGCCGGGACCGACGGGCGTCCGCACGGTCACCGTGCCGTCCACGATCTGCACGTCGTTGAACGCAATGAGCGCCGACGGCCCGCCGCTGCCGTCCCCCTTGGGCAACACCTCGTCCAGGTTGAGTGGTGCTCCCCGCCGCCATTGGACCAGGTGGATATGCGGTCGCGTGACGCTGAGGTGTCCCAACACGATGCGGCCCCGCAAGAGGTCGCTCAGTCCGTAGCGCAGTCCCGCGCGGTCGACGGTGAGCAGGTCCACCCCCGCGGTGTCGCGGATGACCACGTCGCTCACCTCGAGGCCACGCAGGAAGGAGCCGCCGACCTCACCCACCGACACGGTGCCACCGAGCGCCTGGTTGGCGACCTTCATCGCCCAGTCCACCACGATGTGCCGCCCCTCGTCGGTGCGCAGAGCGGCACCCGCCACGCCGAGCACCGTGCCGCCGAGCCAGCACAGTGCCACCAGCACCCAGGGAAGCACCGAGCGCCGCATCAGAAGGCCTGCCCGATGGAGATGTGAATGCGGAACCGCTCCCAGAACGTGGGCTCCTTCGGCTGGAACTCGCTGGTGAGCTCGATGAGTTGATCCCGGGTTTGCAGGTACAGCGGGCTCGGCCGTGGATCGTAGGGATTGTAGGCCACGTCCAGGCGCACCGGACCGAGCGGCGAAGAGACACGGAGCCCCACCCCGGGCGTGATCCTCAGGTTGCTCAGGTCCCCGATGGTGCTCCCTTCACCGGTGGACAGGCGCGTGCGCATCTGCCCCGCGTCGACGAAGATGGCCCCAAACGCCCGACCCGACATACCCAGTGGGAAACGCAGCTCGGCGTTCATCAGAATCAGGTCGTTACCTCCGATGGGGGAGGTACGGAAGGCCGTGATGGGCCGCAACTCCGCGTCTGCCGTGACGGTGTCCCCCTCGATGACTCGCACGACCTCGCCCATCTCGTTCTGACCGAAGCCCCGCACCGTATTGGCGCCACCCAAGTAGAAGCGCTCCTCCGTAGGAATCGAGTCTACCCCTCGCCCCCTGAAACCCGCACCGAAGATCGTGCCCCACCGGACCCGCCAGGCAAAGGCGGCCCGCCGTCCCACCGCGTGGTAAGAGGAGAACTCGAGCGACACCTTGTTGAAGCGGGCGCGGTCGTCGGAGAAGGTGAGCCGCGAAGCATGGCGGAACTCGCCGGAGAAGAGCGTGCCGCGCGTGGGATTGAAGATCGAGTTGCGCCGATCACGCACCACGGCAAGCGAGAGAGTACCTTGCCGCTGGTTCTCGCCGAACGCCTCGGCATCCTCCAACCGGCACACGTTGAGCAACGCGCAGATGGTCGCGGGATCTGCCAGCGTGTTGCCGTAGCTGACCAGATACGAAACCGTGACCGGCATACGCCATGGCGTCCGGTAGGTCACCGCGAGGTTGCCGCCGACGGCTTGGCGCACGTACGCCTTGAACTCGGTGTACTGCTCCAGGAACGCGGACACGCTCCCACCGAAGTGTCGGGAGAAGAGGAAGGGCTCCTCCAGCGCCGCACTGAGGTTGTAGTTCAGCACCCAGCGCTCCGGCACGTCCTGCTCCAACACCGGACAGACCGAGCGCTGGAAGTTCAGCGGATCACCGGCCCCGATCTTCGAGAACCGCGCGCCGAGCTCCAGCCGCCGCCCACCTCCGAGCAGGTTGGTGGTCGACCACGAGGTGAGCACGCGGAAGCAGTCGATGGTCCCGTACCCGGCCCCGAGCCGCACCCGCTGCATCGCGCCCTCGGACACCTGCACCTGCACGGTGACCAGTGAGTCGTCGGGTCCCGAGGGAATCGTGTCCACCGGCGCCACCCGTACGTAGTTGAAGATCCCCGCGCGATAGAGGTTCAGCTGGCTCTGATAGAGATCCCGCTGGCGGTAGACCTTGCCCGGCTCCACCGCGACCGCCCGCCGCACGACCTTCTCGCTCACCTTCTGAGTGCCAGTGATCTCCACCGCTTCCACCCGTGCCCGCGTGCCGGGTACGACCTCGAACAGCACATTGGCCGTGCGCCGGTCGCGTAGCTCGTCGAAGCTGATGAACACTTCGGCGAACGGGTATCCCGCATCGGCGAGACGCAGCCGGATGGTGTCGGCCGAGGCGCGCATGAACAACCGGTTGAACGGGTCACCCACCTTGAGGGGGATGGCCTCGTACACGTCCTGGACTTCGAGAATTCCCTCCACGCCGCTGATCCGCAGCGCCGTCACGCCGATCGGCTCGCCTTCGTCGATGAGAAACCGGACCCGTACGTCGTCACTGCCCCGACGTACCAGCGTGTCGATGCTCGCCTCCGCAAACCCAGTCTGGCGGTAGAGTGCGCGGATGCGAAGCACGTCGCGGCGGAACTCGGTCTCGTCGAAGTACCGCTTCGCACCGAGACCGATCCAGCTGACGAGAGACGCACGGGCGAACCACGACGATTGGGACGTGGCAATGGAGATGCGGAGGGTGTTGTCGTCGATGGTGTGGTTGCCGTCGAACGAGAGCCCGCGCACGATCAACCCCCTGGGCTCCTCCTCCTGCGCGGCGAGGTGGCCGGTGAGAAGCGACAGGACCGCGAGCGGGAGCAGGATGTACCGGGTAGGGCGGCGGGCTCGGGTCATTCGATCTCAATATCGGCCCGACCCGGCCGCAGTGAAAGCGCCGCAGCCGATTGCCTCAACCCCTGGCCGCCGCCAGCATCTCATCCACGCGGGTGAGCTTCACTCGGGGGCGCCCCTGGTCCTTGCCGCGTTCCAGCTCCCGGGCGTCGAGTCGGCACCACTCCTCGAACGTGATCGCCTGCGGCTGGCGCTCCAACACAAGCGCCTCACTGGCGGCGGGATCCGGCTGCTCCGGGGACGGCACCGCGCCCCGCCTCAGATCCTCCACCATCGCCCCGACCGTCTCCGCGGCGCACGGCTTGTTGGTGCCGATCACGCCCGACGGTCCCCGCTTGATCCAACCGGTCACGTACACCCCCGGGAGCGGCTGCCCGTCGTCTGCGGTGACCCGCCCGCCCTCGTTGGGCACGATCCCCCACTTCTCGTGGAACGGGACATCGGGCAGCGGCACGCCCCGGTATCCTACCGAGCGGAACACCATCTGCACCGGCAGCTCCTCGACCAGGTCTGTCGGCCTGGGTCTGAGCGAGCCATCGTCGCTCTGGTAGAGCTCGTTCTGCACCAGCGTCATCCCCACGACCTCATCCGCCGTGTTGCCGGTCAACTCCACCGGCGAGACGAGGAACCGCAGCGTGAGGGTCTTCGGCTTGCCGGCTGGTTGGGCGGCCGCGAAGCCCTGCAGCAGCTCCACCTTCTTCTGGATGGCCGGCTCGTCGGATTGCGCAACCGCCTCCTGACTCAACGGGTCGAGTGCCGTCTCGTCGGGCCGCAACACGAAGTCGGCGCCCTCCATCTCTCCCAACTCCTTCACCTCGGCGTTGGTGAAGGCCGCTTGCGCGGGTCCGCGGCGACCGAGGATGTGCACCTCCCTCACGCGGCTCTCGCTCAGCGCCTCGAGCGCGTAGTCGGCGATGTCCGTTTGCCTCAGCTCGTCCGGCGTGCGGCACAGGACGCGTGCCACGTCCACCGCGACGTTGCCGATCCCCACGACGCCGACCCGCTCGACCGAGAGGTCGAACTCCCGGTCCCGGTAGTCGGGGTGCCCGTTGTACCATGCCACGAACTCGGTGGCCGTGTAGCTCCGCTTCAGGTCTTCGCCCGGGATGTTCATGCGGCGGTCCGTCTGGGCCCCGGTGGCGAAACAGACCTGGTGGTAGTGCCGCCGCAGGTCCGCTAGGGTGAGGTGCGTGCCGTACTCCACGTTGCCGAAGAACCGGAAACCCGAGCGCTTCGCGGTCTTCTCGTACACCCGTGTCACCTTCTTGATCTTGGCATGATCGGGG
The DNA here is from genome assembly GCA_039584015.1 of Gemmatimonadota bacterium. Classification (GTDB taxonomy): domain Bacteria; phylum Gemmatimonadota; class Gemmatimonadetes; order Gemmatimonadales; family GWC2-71-9; genus WVYX01. The sequence continues at coordinate 5,367 of JBDGYO010000075.1, forward strand.
GCGACGCCGAACCGCACGAGGCCGTATGGCGTGGGAAGTCGCTCGAACATATCGACCTGGGCTACCAGGTCGTCACGGCCCAGCAGATACTCGGCGGCATAGAAGGCTGCGGGGCCCGAACCGATGACCGCTACTCTGAGGGGGTGCTCCGATGTGCCCGGTTGTGCCATGATCGTGTCCTCGTCCACTCTCCCGTTCGTCCGGATGGCGACCCACCTCATGATACTCGACGGGGTGGTGTGACAGGAGAGGGGACGGTTCTTCCCCGGCTCCGCCGCGCGCCGTAGCTTCCCTTTATCATGGCCAAGATTTACACCAGAACCGGCGACCGCGGCGAGACCTCGCTGCACGGTGGCGATCGGGTCACCAAGGACGACAGCCGGGTCACCGCCTACGGCAGCGTGGACGAGCTCAACGCGCGCCTCGGTGTTGCGATGGCCACGGAGCCGGAGGACTTCGAGAGCGATCTGTTGCAAGGCGTCCAGCGGGATCTCTTCAAGATCGGGAGCCGCCTGGCCAGCCCGAGTCCGGAGAAGGTGTCGCGCGCCCTGCACAAGGCGGTGATTCCGCCCGAGCGCATCACCGACCTCGAGTCGGCCATCGATCGCGTAGAGGGCCAGCTCGAGCCGCTCAAGCAGTTCGTGATGCCGGGCGGAACGCTCAAGGCCGCGCACATTCACGCGGCCCGCACGGTGTGCCGCCGCGCGGAACGACACGTGGTGCGGCTCGACCGCCAGGACCCGGTGCCCGAGGAGATCCTGCAGTATCTCAATCGCCTCTCGGACCTGCTGTTCGTGCTGGCGCGCGTGGCCAACAAGCGGGGCGGCGTGGCGGACGTGACCTGGTAGCGTGACGACCTATCGCTTCCATCAGCTCGACGTCTTCACCGACCGTGCTCTGAGCGGCAATCCGCTCGCGGTGTTCCCGGAGGCGGTTGGGCTCGACGACGCCCACATGCAGGCCCTCGCCCGCGAGATGAACCTCTCGGAGACGAGCTTCGTGTTCCCCTCGGAGCGGGCGACGAAGCGCCTGCGGTTCTTCACCCCCACCGCCGAGGTTCCACTCCCCGGGCACCCCACCGTCGGCACCTGGTGGCTCCTGGCCACCCTCGGCGAGATCGACCTGCCGGACGAGGGAACACACGAGGTCACGCAGGAGACGCAGGCGGGCGTGCTGCCGATCGAGATCCAGATGTCGGGCGGGGCGCCGAAGCTGGTGGTGATGACCCAGGCGCCGCCCGAGTTCGGACCGGTCGTGCAGGACACGCACCGCCTGGCGGAGCTTCTCGGCGGCGAGTCGGGGCTGATCCCCGACGCGGCATCGCCCCAGGTGGTCTCGACCGGCATCCCCCAGCTCATGATCCCGACCGCGTCGCTGGCCGCGCTCGAGGCACTGCCGAGCGGCGGGAAGGGGGGCGAGCTCGCCGCCTTCCTGCGAGAGTTCGACACCGACTGTGCCATGTGCTACACCACGGAGACGAAGTCCCCCGAGGCGACCGTGCACTGCCGCATGTTCGCGCCGGGACTGGGCGTGCCGGAGGATCCCGCAACGGGCAGTGCGTCGGGGGCGCTGGGCGCCTACCTCGTGCACCATGGGATCGTGTCGTCCAGCGACGAAGGGGCACGGGTCGTGGTCGAGCAGGGGATCGAGATCGGCCGGGCCAGCCGCATCGACGTCCGGATCGCGACCACACCCGAGGGTGCGATCAGCGAGGTGCAGGTGGGCGGACAGGCCGTGACCTTCATCGAGGGCGAGGTGAGGCTATAGCGTCCGCCACCGTCCGCGTTCCCCTGGGCGATGCATCGTACGACATCGTGCTGGGGGAAGGCATTCTCACCGATCTCCCGGAACACCTTGAGCAGTACTGTCCCGCCTCGCAGTACGCGGTGATCACCGACTCCACGGTGGCGCCACTGTACGGCGCGCAGGTGGCAAACGCGGTGGAGCGGGCGGGGCAGACCTGCCTCGTCACCTTCCCGGCCGGGGAGTGGAACAAGAGCCGTGAGACCTGGAGCGACCTCACCGACCAGCTCCTCAAGGCGCAACTCGATCGGGAAAGCGTGATCGTGGCGCTGGGCGGCGGTGTCGTGGGTGACCTGGCCGGCTTCGTCGCGGCCACCTACCTGCGCGGGGTGCGCTACGTGCAGGTGCCCACGTCGCTCCTGGCCATGATCGACAGCGCCATCGGTGGCAAGACGGGCGTGGACACCGGGGCCGGCAAGAACCTGGTGGGTGCCTTCCATCAACCCGCGGCCGTGATAGCGGACGTCGCAACCCTCTCGACGCTCCCACCCGTGCAGCTGGCCGCGGGGATGGCGGAGGCCCTCAAGCACGGCGTCATTGCGGACGCCGCCTATTTCACCCGGACGGCGGAGCGCCACGAGTCCATCCGGCAGCGCGATCTCGCAGCCCTGTTCGAGGTGGTGCGACGCAGCGTCGAGATCAAGGCGGGCGTGGTGGGGGAGGATGAGCGCGAGCGCGGCAAGCGTGCCATCCTCAATTTCGGCCACACGATCGCCCACGCCCTCGAGGCCAGCTTTGGATATGAGCTGCTCCACGGCGAGGCCGTGGCGATCGGCATGGTTGCCGAGGCCGAGCTGGGCGAAGAGATCGGGGTGACCCGGGAGGGGACCGCCCAGGTGGTGCGGAGCGCCGTCGAAGCGTTCGGCCTGCCGACGACGGCACCCGACGACGTGGATCGCGAACGGATGATGGAGAGCATGCGGCAGGACAAGAAGGTGCGTGACGGGACTGTCAGGTTTGCACTCCCCAATCAGCTCGGAGAGATGGCCCGGGGAGGGGCCGGCGAGTGGACGATCGAGGCTCCCGAACGGGCGCTGAGCGCGATTTTAGACCGGATCGCGTAACTCGCCATCCTTCAACGTGTTGTCCACAGACCGAGCACATTCCAACACGACATAAGCGTTTTCCACACAAAGACTTATGCGTTCCACCCACACCCGGGAACATTCCTTCCACAAAGGGCCCAGGTGGAGAAATTCCGGAACGTGCTGTTGTAGAACGATTTGTGATGTGGAAAACATGGTTTTCTTGACCATCAGCCCGGCGACTCTTACATTGGGCGCGCCCCACATCGGTCATTTTGGCGGGGTTTCCGAACCTCTCGTCCTCTCCCACCCCATGGACTCCTGGGGAGTATATGACCCAACTGCGCACCTCGAAGTCGAAGGGTTTCTTTCGCACCCCCGTTTCGGGCGCATTTGACCAATACCTGCAGGACATCCAGAAGCTCCCCCTGATCGGATCCGCCCAGGAGGAGCGCCGCCTGGCCCGCCTGGCCCGCGCCGGCGACGAGGACTGCGCAGAGCGCCTCGTGACGGCCAACCTCCGATTCGTGATCTCTTACGTGAAGAAGTATCAGGGACACGGGCTGGATCTAGCCGAGCTAGTAGCCATCGGGAACGAGGGGTTGCTGAAGGCGGTCAAGAAGTTCGATCCGGACCAGGGCGTGAAGTTCATCTCGTACGCCGTCTGGTGGGTGCGCCAGGCCGTCCTCAAGGCTCTGGCCGAGCAGACGCGCAGCGTCCGGATTCCGCTCAACCAGAACAGCCATCTGATCCGGATGGCCCGAACCGAGACCTACCTGTCGCAGGAGCTCGGTCGGGAGCCTACGGACGAGGAGATCGCGAAGGCGCTGGACGACAACGTCGAGAACGTGCGCAACGCGCGTCGCATGACGGCCGCCGAGATGTCGCTCGATGCGCCCATCGACCGCAGCGACAAGGACGCGGCCACGTTTGGTGAGCGCTTTGCCGGCCAAGAGGGCGGCGAGATCGAGGAGCGCACCGACGGGCGGCTCATGCGGGAGTTCATCGACGACGTGTTCGAGAAGTACCTGACGCCACGCGAGCGGAAGATTCTCTACCTGTACTACGGTCTCGAAGAGGGCTCCGAAGGCATGACGCTCGAGAAGATCGGCGAGATCCTGGGGGTCACCCGGGAGCGCATCCGCCAGATCCGCGAGCGCGCCTTCGAGAAGCTGCGGGAGAGCCCGCACGGTGAGGCCCTCAAGGG
>JBDGYO010000461.1:0-2378 GCA_039584015.1 Gemmatimonadota bacterium
CGCGGTTACGCTGATCGTGCGGGACGAGATCGGCAACGTGGTGCGGCGCATCACCGGCAAGGCCGGCAAGGGCATCCACCGCGTGACCTGGGACTTCCGCTATCCGGCCTACACGCCGACCCGTCTCACGAGCGGTGGCGGCGGCTTCTTCGGCGGGGGCTTCGGCCCCATGGCGGTGCCGGGCACGTACACCGTGAGCCTGGAGAAGCGCGTGAACGGCGTGACCACCGAGTTGGTGGGCCCCACGACGTTCGAGGTCGAGCCACTCGGCATGGCGAGCCTGGGTGAGGTCGATCGCACGGCGCTGCTCGCCTTCCAGAAGCAGACGGGCGAGTTGCAGCGTGCTGTCATGGGCGCCAGCCGGGCAGCCGGCGAGGCCGCCAACCGCCTCAAGTTCATCAAGCGCGCCATCGAGGAGTCGCCCAACGTAGACCTCACGTTGCGCGACGAAGCCAGGGCGCTGGAGATCCGGCTCATGGACCTCCAGGAAGCGCTGACCGGCGACCCGACCATGCCGCGTCGTAGCGAGCCCGGGATGCCGGGCATCCAGAGCCGCGTTCAGCAGATCGTGCGCGGGCACTGGAGCACGAGGTCGGCGCCGACCGCCACCCATCGGCGCAACTACGAGATCGCGTCCGAGCAGTTCGGCGAGATCGTGGGTGACCTGCGACAGCTGATCGAGGTGGACCTCGTGGCATTCGAGGGCCAGCTGGAGGCGGCGGGCGTGCCGTGGACACCGGGACGCGGCGTGCCGCGCTGGCCGCGGTAGTCGTCTCGCAACTCTCGAGACAGGCAGCATCGAGGCGGCGGGCGGGTGCCCGTCGCCTCTTGCACTTAGATTGGGTGCCATGAGCGAACCGACCGTTCTCATCAGTGAAGCCGATATCCAGCGTCGCGTGGACGAGCTGGCCGCGGAGATCTCCCGCGACTACGCCGGGAAAGGCGAGATCACGCTCATCGCGGTGCTCAAGGGCGCGTTCATCTTCCTCGCTGATCTGTCCCGCCGGCTCACGATCCCCCGGCGCATCGAGTTCATGGGGCTGTCCAGCTACGAGGAGGGCAGCACGCACAGCGGGGCCGTGCGGCTGGTGATGGACCTGCGCGACAGCATCGAGGACCGGCACGTGCTCGTGGTGGAGGACATCGTCGACACCGGACGGACCCTGCACTACCTCATCGAGCTGCTGAAGACTCGTGACCCCATCTCGGTGCGCACCTGTGCCATCGTGCGCAAGCAGGACCGCCACGAGGTAGAGGTGGAGATCGATTATCTGGGGTTCGACATCCCCGATGTGTGGGTGGTGGGCTACGGCCTGGACTACGACGAGCAGCACCGCACCCTGCCGTACATCGGGTTCGTGGAGCCCGACGACGGCTAGCGCGCCACGCCGCCTGCCATCACCGAATCACGCTTCGCCTTGAACGCCACGCCTTCCCGCCAGTTGGGGAAGGTCTCCTCGTTGGCTAGCTGGAACCCCACACGGAACATCAGCTGCAGGTCGTCCACCGCACCGCTGAGATCCCAGTTCACGTCGTACTCATCGGACGGCTTGTGGTAGTTGTCCGCCGTGTACTCGGCCTTGCGCTCCATGGTCCACGCCTCGCCGTGCTCCACGTGATCGATTCCCTGATCGGTGTAGAGTGCCGGGACGCCTTCCTTGGCGAAGTTGAAGTGATCCGAGCGGAAGTAGAACCCCTTCTCCGCTTCCGGATCGGGACGCACGCGCCGCTTCTGCTTGCGGGCCGCGTCGGCCAGGTAGTCGTCCAGCTCGGAGTTGCCCAGGCCGATCACCGTCACGTCGTTCATCGGGCCGTAGATGTTGAGCCCGTCCATGTTGATCGCCGCCACCGTCTGGGCGAGGGGGACCGTCGGGTTCACGGCATAGTGCGCCGAGCCCAGCAGCCCCTGTTCCTCGGCCGTCACGGCAAGGAACATCACGGAGCGCTTGGGCGGTATTTCCAATGACGCATACACCCTGGCGAGCTCCAGCAGACCCGCCGTGCCGGTCGCATTGTCGAGCGCCCCGTTGTAGATCTGGTCGCCCTCGAGCCCCGGGTCCATTCCGAGGTGATCCCAGTGCGCCATGTACACCACGTACTCGTCGGCGCGCTCAGTGCCCGGCAGCACCCCCAGCACGTTGTTCGAGGTGGAGCGACGCACCGTGTTGCGCAGCGTGACCGATGCGGTCACCGGCATCGGTACGGGACTGAAGCTGCGCGTCCTTGCGAGCTGCACGAAGGAGTCACAGTTGAGCCCCGCCTGCGTGAAGATGTCGCGCGCGGCGTCGAGCGTGAGCCAGCCTTCCACGGCGACGCGTGACATGTTGTTGTCTTCGCGCACCAGGTCGAACTGCGGCCCACTCCAGCTGCTCTCCACC
>JBDGYO010000462.1:0-2901 GCA_039584015.1 Gemmatimonadota bacterium
CGTGCATGGCGGCGTCCTCCCGCTCCATCCGGTCGGGCTGCTTGCCCTCGGCCTCCTGGCGCCGCCGCCCCTCGGCTGGGTCCAGGTCCAACACAAGGGTAACGTCCGGGGCCAGCCCGTTGGTTGCGAGCCGATTGGCCGCCAGGACCGCCTCCCGGTCGAGCCCCCGCCCCACCACCTGATACGCTACGGTGGAGAGATCGAACCGGTCGCTGATCACCACCCAGCTCCCGTCAGCCAGATGGGGCCGGATCACCTTGTCCACCAGCTCCGCGCGGGCCGTCAGGATGAGGAACAACTCCGCCGCCGGGCTCCACGCCCGCGCCGGGTCCAGCACCAGATCCCGGGCCGCCTCGGCCGTATCGGTGCCCCCCGGCTCACGCACCTCCAGCACCTGATGGCCCGCCTCGCGCAGCCGGCCGGCCAGCCGACCCACGAGCGTCGTCTTGCCTGCTCCCTCGGGCCCCTCCACGACGACGAACAACCCGGCCACGTCAGGCCCCTCAGTCGAGGGTGATGATCATGCTCTCGGACCCCTTCTTGATGCCCTCCATGATCTGGTCCTGCACCCGGAGCATGAGCTTGTCGAAGTTGGCCTGGGCCGCCACGAGGCTCTGGTACCGGCTATCGGACTGCACCCCAGAAGGCGCTGGTATGCTTCGCCATCGGCCTGCGAGGGCTCCGCGCCCTCCGCCATCGCCTTCTCCAGGCGCGCCGCGACCTGCTGCAGCTCTTCGAACTTGGCGTCCAGCTCCTCAACTCCCTCAAGACCCTCACGGGCGCGCGCGAGCGCCTTGTAGTCCTCACTCTGTCCGAGCAGACGTCCCAGCTCCCGGGCTTTCTCTTCGATCACAGCTCACTCCTTGGTGGCGACGAGATAGCGCAGGCGTCCGAACAGATCTCTCTCGAGGCAAGCCCCACGCCAACCGGCCTCTCGAGCAAGGCAGAGAGTTGCCTGCGCCCTGGTAGAATCTACTTCCAGCACGAGCAGGCCGCCCGACGCCAGGTGCCCCGCCGCACCCTCCAGGAGCCGGCCAGAGTGCTCCAACCCGCCTTCCCCGCTCACCAGGGCCTGGCGTGGCTCGTGCAGCCGAACCGCGTCGTCCAGGGCTTCGAACTCCTCCGCCGTCACATAAGGGGGATTGCAGACGATGGCGTCGAACGTCTCCCCGGCCACCGCGTCCAGCAGGTCACCCTGACAGATCTCCACCGGGGTCGGGGGCGCCACGCGGGCGGCGTTCTCCCGCGCCAGCTCTAGCGCCGCCGCCGAGGCATCGGTTGCCACGACGCGGCTGAAACCACCCTCGGTCGCGAGGCTCAGAGCGATGCACCCGCTCCCGGTGCCCACATCGAGCGCTGCCCGCACCTCCCGGCCCGCGGCCCACGCCAACACCTGCTCCACCAGTCCCTCGGTCTCGGGCCGCGGGATGAGCACCCGGGGGTCGATCTGCAGCTCCAACCAGCGAAACCCGGCCGTCCCCGCCGCGTACGCCGCCGGCTCGCCGCGCACCCGACGCTCCACCGCGTCCCGGTAGCGGGCCCGACTCTCACTCGCAGCCTCGGCGCCCTGCGCGAGCCAGGCGTCGCCCACCGTCTGGCCCGAGAGCCGGGCCCACAGGCCCGCGGCCTCCCGGCGGGGTGCCTCACACCCCACCTCGGCCAGCCGCTGCGCGGCGGCGCGCAGCTCCTCACCCACGGTTGGCAAGTGGCTCAGCTCTCGGTGCGCTCGTCGCGGTACGCCACCGCCAGGGCCTCGATGATCTCGTCCAGCTCGCCATCGAGCACCCCGTCCAGGCGGTGCGTGGTGAAGTTGATGCGGTGGTCGGTGACCCGGCTCTGGGGGAAGTTGTAAGTGCGGATCTTGGCCGAACGGTCGCCGGTGCTGACCATGGCCCGTCGCTCGCGCGCCCGCGTGGCCTCCTGCTCGGCGACCATGCGGTCCAGCAGCCGTGCCCGCAGTACCTCCATGGCCCGCATCTTGTTCTGTAGCTGGGACTTCTGGTCCTGGCACTGGACCACGAGTCCCGTGGGTACATGGGTGATCCGCACGGCGCTGTCGGTGGTGTTCACACTCTGTCCGCCGGGTCCCGAGGAGCGGAAGACGTCCACCTTGAGATCCTTCTCCTCGATCTTGACGTCCACATCTTCCGCCTCGGGCAGCACGGCGACCGTGGCGGCGGAAGTGTGGATGCGGCCCTGGGTCTCGGTCGCGGGGACCCGCTGCACCCGGTGGACACCGGACTCATAACGCAACCGGCCGTAGGCCTTCTCCCCCGCGACCTTGAACACGGCTTCCTTCACACCCCCCACGTTGCCCTCGGAGGCACCGACCATATCCACCTGCCAGCCGCGCCGCTCGGCGTACCGCGTGTACATGCGCAGCAGATCCGCCGCGAACAGGGCCGCCTCGTCGCCACCCGTACCGGCCCTGATCTCCACGATGGTGTCGCGGTCGGCGAGCGGGTCGGGCGGGACGAGCAGCTGCAGCAACTCCGCCTCCAGCGTGGCGACCTCGGGCGCGAGCCGGTCCAGGTCCGCCTGGGCCAGCTCCGCCAGCGCCGGATCGGAATCCCGCGCCAGCTCCTCAGCCTGCTCCAATTCGTCCCGCAGCTTCTGGTGGCGGGCGGCAGTCTTCTGGATGGGCTCCAGGCGGGCGTGCTCCCGCCCCAGCGCCTTCAGCTTCGCGGGATCGCGTGCGGTGGCGGGGTCGGCAAGCTCTCGTTCGACGTCGGCCGCGCGAGCAAGCGCGGCCGCGAGCCGCGCCTCCATGGCGAGCTACGCTCCGGGCTTCTTGGCCGTCCCCGAGTAGCGCTGGCGGAAACGCTCCACGCGACCAGCCGTGTCGACGAGCTTCTGCTTGCCAGTGAAGAACGGATGGCAGCGCGCGCAGATCTCCACGTG